>JAVWEY010000020.1:0-29919 GCA_036641395.1 Erysipelotrichaceae bacterium | reverse complement strand
GAAGATGCTGACCAGCGAATTAATTATATCTTAAGTTATTTTCAATTACAAGCGATTTTGCGTTAGTTTCAATCTATTCATGCGATTCTTTCTTAGTTTTAACAATAAATAACTACTTTTTAATGTAAATCTTCCTAAATACCATAATATAATATTTCTTAAGTTTATTTTATGGTATTTAGTATCACAAATGTAAATATAGTCAATAAATAATGGAAAATCGTCATTTTTTATGAATATTTCGATATATTTAGTTTAATTTTGCCATTATATTATATACATTAATAATATATGCCAATAATATGCCACATTCTATTTAAGTATATAAAAAAACCTTATTATAAAGGTTTCTACTGTTAAATGGTGCGGACGATGAGATTTGAACTCACACAAGATTGCTCTCACTAGCACCTCAAGCTAGCGTGTCTGCCATTCCACCACGACCGCATTTGATAACGCATTTATCATACAATATTTTTCCTTAAAAAACAATGTACCTATTTCAAATATTTTGGTTTATAATAATTGAAAGGAGGAAATTGTAATGGAAAATTTTCTATATGATATCCCAACAAAAGTATATTTTGGAAAAGGACAAATTCAACACCTTGCAAGTTGTATCAAAGAATATGGTAATAGAGTATTACTTGCTTATGGTGGTGGAAGTATTAAGAGCATCGGCCTCTATGATGAAGTTATAACTATCTTTGAGGAACATAATATTAAATGGGTAGAACTAAGTGGTATTGAACCCAATCCCCGTGTAGAGTCAGTTATGAAAGGTGTGGAGTTATGCCGTACCTTCCACGCAGAAGTAATACTTGCAGTCGGAGGAGGCAGTACCATTGATTGTGCTAAAGTAATCGCTTCCGCAATTGATTATCAAGGTGATGTTTGGGACTTAGTAAAAGATAAAACAAAAATTAAACATGTCTTGCCAATCATTTCAATCCTTACCCTAGCAGCGACTGGTTCCGAAATGGATCATGGTGCGGTTATTTCAAATTTAAAAACACATGAAAAAGTCGGAGTAGGCCACCCGGATATGGCTCCTCGTTATTCTATCCTTGATCCGACTTACACATTTACTGTAAATAGTTATCACACTGCAGCTGGTACCGCTGATATTATGTCACATATCTTAGAAGAATATTTTAAAGGTAATTCTGGTACATTTATGTTAGATCGCATCGCCGAGAGTTTACTTTTAACTTGTATTAAATATGGCCCAATCGCTTTAAAAGATCCAAACAATTATGAAGCTCGAGAGAATCTAATGTGGGCTGGTAGTTGGGCCATTAATGGTTTATTAAAATATGGTAAAAGTGGTGTTTGGAGTGTTCACCCAATCGAACATGAATTAAGTGCTTACTACGACATTACCCATGGAGTTGGCCTTGCGATTCTTACCCCACACTGGATGGAACACATTTTAAACGATACAACCCTTAATAAATTTGTGGAATATGGCGTTAATGTTTGGCACATTGATTCACGTCTTGATCCTTATGAAATTGCCAATCTAGCAATTAAGGCAACTCAGGATTTCTTTATATCACTTGGCATATCGTCAAACTTAACTCAACTAGGTATCAACGATAAATACTTTGAGGCAATGGCAATTAGTGGTAGTAAATCGCTTGCGAATGCTTATGTACCACTAACAAAAGACGATGTGTTGAAAATCTATAAAGCATCTTTATAATGTAGTAGCCAATCGGCTACTATTTTTTTGTTTTATTGATTAAATCAACGATGTTTTCTTTTGGTAATGCCCCACTTACATAACCTAATACTTCACCATTTTCTTTTATCATAAACGTTGTCGGAAAGGATGATATTTGGTATGCACTGAATCCACTTCCATCATCAAAATAAATAGGGAAATCATACATATTCTCTTTCATAAAAGCAATATAATCTTCTTTCGAATAATTATCTTCTGGTTTTACTACACTTATAATTGCGACATCTTTTTTATTCAAACCATATTCTTGGTAGAGTTCTTGGATGATTGGTAATTCCTTCTTACAATAACCACACCACTCTGCCCAGAAGAAAACCATGACCCGCTTTCCTACATCATCGCTCACTCGATATTCTTGATTATCGATTCCACTCCAAGTTATTTGAGGAGCTTTTATTTCACTTTTCTGAGTGGTTGGTTCATTAAATTGAATCGTATCAAAAATCATCTTTCCTCCGATTAAGATTAATAATACTCCACCAATCTTGATACTCATACTTAATATCTTTTGATACTTCTTAAGTAAATTCAAAACGCTTGTAGTGAAAATTCCTAACAGTAGAAAAGGCAGCACAAAACCTAATGTATATAGGCTTACTAATAATATTCCTATCCAAATACTATCGCTATTCCCAGCCATAATTAAAACGCTGGAAAACATTGGCCCAACACATGGTGTCCATGAGAAGCTAAAGAAAAAGCCGATTGCGAAAGCAATGAAATAATTCATTTTTTCTAGCGGTAGATGATGTTTTAAATGATATTCTTTTTTCATAAAAGAAGGCTTAAAAACATCTAATTGGATTAAGCCAAAAATTAAGATGAAAGCACCACCAATTCTTGCTAGCCAAAGACTATTTCCTTTTATATAAGATGCGAAAGTTGTGAAAGAAAAACCTAACAAAAAGAAAGTCGAAGCAATTCCTAATACAAAAAATAGTGTATTAAGGAATACTTTATTTTGTTGATATATAATCTTTCCATCCTGATCCTTTTGCTTAGCATTTCCACTTAAATAACCTATATATAATGGCAAAATTGGTAGAATACAAGGTGCAAAAAAAGATAATAAGCCTTCTACAAAAACTAAGTAATAATTCAAATCAACATGGTTCATAGCCATACCTCATATATTCGTGTTATCAGTATAACATATGAAGTAGTCTGATGTTAATATAACACCTTATGAAAACAAACACCTTGTTTATAATCAACAAGGTGTCCTTTAATTTAGAGTTCTTCTAAGCGTTTATATTGTTTCATCATTTCATGATAATCACTCTCTAGAGTTTCATATTCTTTTGCTCTTAGTTCCTCAACAATACGGCATATATAATCATATAGTGGGATAAGTCCCATATTCCCACTCACACCTTTTAAAGTATGCGCATATTCAAATGCTTGTTCATAATTTAACTCCTCAATTGCTTCCCCAAGTTTCACAAAAGAATCATCCTTTAAAAACGTTTTAAAACAACTTTCATATAAAACTTCATCCTCTAAGAAACGATTCATAATCCCATCAATATCGGCACCATAATTCTTTAACTGCTTCATTAATTTACTCATATTATTTTTTCCTTTCTTGATGTGTAACTTGATAAAGTGTTTGATATAGTAATTCTGGTTCAATTGGTTTACCTAAATGAACATTCATTCCAGCTTTCTTTGATTTAATAATATCTTCATCAAAGGCATTTGCTGACATTGCGATAATCGGTATCGCTTTTGCCCATTCACGATCTATTGCACGTATTGCTTTCGTTGCCTCTAAACCATTCATGATCGGCATTCTTATATCCATTAAGATCGCATCATAATAATGATCTAACGAATTTTTAAACATATTTAATCCATCTTCACCATTATTTGCTACTTCGACTGTGGCTCGTTTAAACTCAAGTAACTTAGTTGCCACCATTACATTTAACTCGTGATCTTCAACAAGCAATATTCTCATTCCACTAAAATCATACTTATTAATTTCATCTTTAGAAATATTTGCTTCTTCGATTAATTTTTCTTTATTTGAAATAGTGAATGGTAAAATAACTCTAAAGGTTGTCCCTTTACCTAACTCACTCTCTACTTTTATTTCACCACCCATTAGTTCCGCTAAGTTCTTGGAGATGGCTAAACCTAAACCACTTCCTCCATAACTTGAATTAGCCCCAACATGTTCTTGTGAAAACGGTTGAAATAAACTTGGAAGAAAGTCTTTACTAATACCAATTCCAGTATCACTAATTTCAAAACAAATAATAACCTTATCTTCCTTTTCACTAATTTTAGAAATATTTAATTGAACGCTTCCATCCTTTGGTGTAAACTTAACCGCATTCGACAAGATATTAATTAAAATTTGTTGAAGTCTAACGCGATCTCCTAAATAGTAAACATCATTATCGACAAATTGTGTTACTTGATAATGAACACCCTTCGTTTCTGCCTGAGAACCGACGATTGTTTTAATCGCATCTAAGAATTTTTCACGATCAATTAATTCCTCTTTCAAAACAACCTTACCACTCTCAATCCGTGACATATCTAAAATATCGTTGAGTAACAATAATAAATACTGAGATGCATATAAAGATTTTTCAATACTTGTTTGAGCTAATTGTTTATCATTTAAACTTTGTAAAGCAATTTGTGACATACCAATAATCGCATTCATTGGCGTTCTAATCTCATGTGAGATACGTGACAAGAATTCAGATTTAGCGGCATTTGCTTTCTCAGCCATTGAAACAGCTAAAAGTAGTTCTTGATTCTTTTTTTCTTGTTCCTGAACCGCTGCTGTAATATCTGTTCGTGTCATTAAAAAACTCTGTAATTCACGGTTAATATAACTAAACCTTAACTGTTTTGATAATATTCGATTATTTTGATCAGGAACATTATAGAAAATCAGATAAGTTTCATCCTCATTTAAATGAGTTAGTATATTTTGAATGGTGAGTTCATTTGCAACTCTTTCTACATCTTGCTTACAAACGAATTTATGAATATATTTATTTGTTTCCTCTTCAAAATTCTCACTTTCTTGTGAATAATTATGTCTTAGATCATTTTCACTATAACGAACTGCTGTATTACGAAGGGCATCAACAACGACTAAGAAATCATAGTCAGTTTTCACAATCGCATCCATTACGTTTTTCATCATTCGCTCATTTGTAACATCCGTTGAATATAAGAAAGCGACAATATCACCGTTCTCGACTTGCTTCATCATATGAACGGATACAATAGTGAAGAATCTTCTTCCTCCGATTTTTCTTGTAAGTTCCAAAGAAAGACTTGTTTTCCCAACCGCAAAGGCTTGTAATAAAACTTCACAATTAATCATTTGCGAAAACTGTTTCCGCATCTCTACGGTAGTAATCGCAGTAGACACCCAATCAAAATATGCTTGCGCACTCTTTGCTTCTTTCATATGTTTACTAATTTCTGGGAAGATGCTCTTATAATCTAATATCGTATTCTTTGTCAGGTTAACATTAATTGATGCCACAGTTACCTTCTGCATCGCTTCACGATAAGACAATTCATCACGATAACGTTTCTCTGCTTCTTTTTCTTTTGTCACATCTTGACCAACGCAATATGCCTTTATTGGTTTTCCCTGTTCATCAAATATATTTCGATAAACAACTCGTTCACACCAGAAATGCTCATCTTTTTGATTACGAATCCAAAGATCTGCTTTTACTTCGGTTGCGCCATTTTTTAAGTCATCCATCATCTTACTTAGGATTGGTGCACAATCCTTACGAATATGTTCTTCTTCTTTAACCGAGGCTAAATAATTAGGAATAATTATATTGTTATATTTCACTCTTGGTGAAGAAGAAAAAATGGTCATCACATCTTGACTATAATTATATTCCCAAATATTAATATGAGAGGCATTTACTGCCATACTGTTACGAAACTCACTCTCACGCAAAGCTTCTTGAGCCATGATCTGTTCATGTACATCAGTAAACACTGCATACAAAACAGATCGATTATTCTGCGTTATTATTTGTCCGGATACTTTAATCCATCGATAACTTCCATCCTTGCGACAAATTCGATGTTCATATGAAAAATTACGATGCTCATGATATGCATCCATAATTGTTTGATACACTCCCAAACTATCATCTGGATGAAAGATATCCATAGTAGAGTTTTTTGTAGCTGATTCATACTCTTCTTTACTCATACCACACAGCTTATAAACGCCATCACTGACGAAGATAGGGGTTAAGGCATCATCTAGTTCATACATTCCAACACCACCTGGAATCGAATTAACTAGCGTCTCATATTTCTTTGAAGTTGCATAAATGGATGCTTCCATTTCTTTTTGTTTACTAATATCACTATAATAAGCAAATACGATTTCATTACCAAATTCATCTAGCGTATGTCTTGAACTCTGTGATACCCAAATGATACTTCCATCTTTTTTAATTGCACGATAACTAATTTCATAAGCATCAAACTTACCACTACGCATAATAGCTGAAGTTTTTAATCGTTCAATATCTTCAGGTATAATACAGTTCCAAGCAGAATGATGATAAGCTTCAAATAACTCTTCCATCGTGTCGTAACCAAACATCTTCACAAACATATCATTCGCAAATATTAAAGAAAACTTCTCGTCAGCTTTACAAATTAATAAACCAATTGGTAAAGATAATTCTATAAAATCTCTTTTAATTTCTTCGATTTTCTTCATTATCTTTTATCTCCTTCACTAAATAATGTTGCATAGTTTGATATAAAAGTAACGGTTCAATTGGTTTAGCTAAATGTGCATTCATTCCCGCAGCCTTTGTTTTCTCAATATCTTCTTCAAACGCATTCGCAGTCATTGCGATAATTGGTATCGTTAAAGCATCTTTTTTACGCATTTGCCGAATCGATTTACTCGCCGTTAATCCATCCATAACTGGCATTCTGATATCCATTAAAATAGCATCATAATATTCATTATCCTTTTGCGCAAACATCTCAATTGCTTGTAACCCATTCTCAGCAACTTCAACTTCCAAGTTTTTCGCATTCAATAATTTCTTCGCGACTTCAATGTTAAGTAAATGATCTTCTACAAGTAAAACTCGTTTTCCACTAAAATCAAATTCTTCTTGAGTGACCTTTTCAACTTTTGTCGTTTTCGAATCATAAATACGTTCAAATGCAGAAGATAAACTAGCTTTGAAAATTGGTTTTGATAACAACATATTAACCCCTGCCTGTTTTGCTTCTACTTCAATAGAAGCCCAATCATAAGCTGTCATAATAATGATTGTAACATCAGGTCCAACAATTTTTCTAATCGCCTTAGTTGTTTCTATTCCATCCATATTTGGCATTTTCCAATCAACAAATATAATATCGTAAGAATTATTTTTATCCCATTTTTGACGTACTAATTCAATTGCCTTAAAACCACTATTTACATACTCTGCCTTAATTTTCATATCACGAAGAACTTGTACAGTATGTTCACAAATAATAACATCATCATCAACAATTAATGCTTTTAAATTACTTAAATGTAAAAGATGTTTTTCTTTTTTATTTGATTTACAAACAGCAAGTTTTACTTCAACAATAAATTCCGTTCCAATTCCTTTAATACTATTAACATGAATTGCTCCTCCCATAAGATTAATTAAATTCTTAGAAATGGCAAGCCCTAAACCAGTCCCTCCATAGGGAGATGTATTTCCTTCATTTGCTTGGGCAAAAGGATCAAATAATTTTGGTAGAAATTCTTCACTAATGCCAATACCAGTATCATTTATCGTGAATTTTAAAAGTGCATGCCCATGATCAATCTTCTCTTGATGAATCATAAATTGAACTTTTCCACCACGATTTGTAAACTTAATTGCATTACCAATAATATTAATAAGAACTTGTTGAAGCTTCATCGCATCTCCAATATATTTATCTTCGGTATAGCTTGTGAGAATCGCATCGTATTCAATACCCTTCTCTTCTGCTTGTGCATAACAAATCGTATTTATTCCATTAATAAACTCTTCAAAAGGAATCTCATCTGCACGAATTGCGACCTTACCACTTTCAATTCTTGACATATCTAAAATATCATTAATTAATGATAATAAAAAACGTGCAGAAATTCCGACTTTCGATAGATAATCAGATACTTGTTCTGGATTATTTACATTATTAGCTGCAAGTGCTGCCATTCCAATAATTGCATTCATTGGCGTTCTTATTTCATGGGACATTCTTGATAAGAAATCGGATTTCGCATGATTTGCTTGTTGCGCTGCTACTAAAGCATCTTTTAATGCTTCGTTCTTACGTTGTTCTTCATTATAAATATCTGTTATATCACTTCTTGTAATCATAATTTTCTTATTCATTTTGTCAAGAAAAGAAAACTGTAATTTCTTTCGGGCAATACGACCATCGCTTTCTTTAACTCGACAAGTTGTCGTATAAATTGCTTGATTTTCTAATTGCTCAAATATATTCGCATAAGACATATCATGGATATTCTTTTCGATATCTTCTTCAACTAAATACTTACGTGCAAATTCGCTAACTTCATGTTCATAATTCGTCGAATGAAAGGGAGGTAAAGGTGTATTCCCTTCTGTTTTCGCAAAAATGGTGTAATCATCATTTAACGCATCGATTAATGCTAAGTAATCATAATCAATATTCACAACCGCATCAACTAATGCTCTTGACATTTTCTTTTGATTGATATCTTGTGCATATACATAAGCTTCAATATCTCCTGTTTTAGGATTTTGAAACATATCTAATTCAATATTTAACCAAAGCATATAATCGGCAGAAAAGCGAACAAAAGCTTCTTGAGAAACACTTGTTTTACCACTTTGAAATGCTTTAAGTAAACTCTCTCGATTAAACACTTTTTTGTATTGAATTAAAGCCTTTTTATCTAAATGTGTCATATATTCACGTTCAAAGAAATCATCAGCTGTTCCATTTCCTTGAAAACTTAAAATAACCAAATTATCACTTTGGCCATCTTCACATGTATTTCTAGTTAAGTTCATTTTAAAAGAACCAATTACGTCTTTATTATGTACTTTACGCCATTTGATTTCTTCATCATAACGTTCTTCTAATTTAATTCGTTCATTGATATCAATCGCCGTTCCAATTGCACTAAATGGTATATTATCTGCATCAAAAATTGTTGAATAACTTGTTTCAAACCAGTTCCATGTATTAAAATCCTTATCCCACCAACGACCGATACTGCTAGCTGTTGCTGCTCCATTTAGTACCTTATCAACCATATCACAATAAGCATCACCGTCATCTGGATGAAGTAAACTACCTTTTTCTACGAAGACATTTGGTACATTTTTTATTTCATCTAAATTATCAAAAGCTTTAATTCCAGATGAATTCTCAATATTATAGATAGTTCTAGTCTCAAAATCAAATTTCCACAAAGTAACTTTGCACTGCTTTGCGGCTAAAGCATAAGTCTTCTCAAGTTCCTTCAATTCATTAAAATGATGTTCCATTATGCTTTTCCTCCTGTTAACGCTTTAATATTAAGACTATTAATTTCACTGATTACTTCAAGATGTTCACAATTTCCATTCGAGTTTATATTTTTTCCACTCGAAAGATAGAGATTCGTGTGATTTGGCAAATGAAACAGGCGATTACATGTTTCTCCATCTTTCAATATTCCACATGCAACACATGGTTTATCTTGATGCATCACCACTTCATAACACTTCTTACCTTTACACTGATTACTTTCCAGATGACATAACTTACTCAAATTTTCATCTATATACTGTAATTCATATGTATCTTTATCACATACATAAATACCTCGATTACTGTTACAGACAATTGACTTTGCTTGATTTAAATAATACTCATCCTTACCGTGTAATGTTTCTTCCCCAAAAAAAGATGCATTATCCCTTCCACCACTCTTTGCATGATAGAGAGCTAAATCAGCGTTTTTATACAACTTCTCAAACGTATTAATCTCCATTGATGAAATAGCAATCCCAAGCGAACATGTTATTTCACTATCTATATCATCAATACGGACCCCAACCAATTGATTTCTAAACTTACTTATTTTACTTTTTATGAACTCAATGTTCTTTGTCTTTTCAAAGAAAACAGCAAATTCATCACCACCCATACGGGCAACAATATCATCTTTTCTAAACATAGAACTTAATTTAGCTGCAACAACACCGATAACTTTATCACCATAACTATGACCATATGTATCATTAATCTTTTTAAAGTTATCAATATCAAGCATAATCATTACATATTCTTTACTTGTATCTAATAATCTTTGTTCCATCATCTTTTCAACACTAGCACGATTCATAAGACCGGTCATTAAATCCATTTTAACCTTTTTCGACATTGTATTATATTCTTTTACCATTTCTTTAAAACGATGATTTGACTCTAATACATTCTTTACACGACGTACAACTACTTCAGGAATAAATGGTTTTACTAAATAATCATTTGCTCCTAATGAAAAAGTAGTAATCTGTTGTTGTTTACTATCATCTGCAGTAATCATAATAACTGGTATCGCATCTAATTCAGGGAGATTTTGTTTGTATTGTAAGAACTCTTTCCCATCCATAATTGGCATACTAATATCTAATAGAATTAAATCAATTTTATTTTCATTTTCCTTTAATACTTTAATTGCTTCTTCCCCATTTTCAGCCTCTAAAAATTTGAATTTATCTTTTAAAATATTCTTTAATATAATTCGATTAATCTCTCCATCATCTACAATTAAAATTGTATTATTATCTAAATTATTAGAAATTAAATCTTCACGATACTTACGAAGTTCATAATTCAATTCTTTACGAACTGTAATATCACTTAATTCACCTATTATAATACTCTTATTTCCTATCTTAGAAACAAAGTAAAGTTTTGAATGAATCCATAAATCACTACCATTTAATCTTCTACGCATATAATCACATTCAACTACTTTATGGGTTTTAGCACATGTTTGAAAAGAATTCAACAAATGTGTTTGATATTCTTTCCCAACCATTTTATATATATTATTATCCTTAGAAGCAATATCAGAATGACCGAGTAAGGAATAATAAGCATCATTCACCCGGATAATTTCTACATCATTATCATAAAATTCATAAATTGCTGCGGCTTTTACTGTATTATTAAAGATTAGTTTTACTTTACTATTCGATACAAATAAATCATTATACTGATAATAACCATCTCGATCTTGTAGTTTTGGATTGAGATTTGTAAACATTGGAAAGTATGTCTTTATATATTCATCTACTGACATTGGTTTCGCAAAATAATAACCTTGTACATAATCACAACCAACACTACGCAGTAAATCTACCTGTTGAGCCGTTTCTGCACCTTCCGCAATCACTGGTATATTTAACCATTTTGCCATACGGATGACGGAAGCAATGATGTTTTCTCCTCGTCCAACTATTTCAGTTCCTGATAAAAAACGCATATCAATTTTCAAGACATCTATTTCAATATCTTTTAATAAACTTAAAGAAGAATAGCCACTACCAAAATCATCCATCATGACGATAAAACCTTTTTGTTGTAACTCCTTTACAACCTTCTTCATCGCAACTGGATTATCGGTATATGCACTTTCAGTTACTTCTAAATTCAATAATTCTGGATCAATTTCATAACGTTTAATCAGTTCAAATAAATTATCTACTAAGTTTGGATTATATATATTAACGCGTGACACATTGACTGAAATCGGTAATGGTTGTTTCCCTTGCATCTTCCACTTATGAAGACAAATACAAGCTTGTTCCCATACGTAAAAATCCAGTTTTGTGATAAAACCATTGCGTTCAAAAATCGGAATAAATTCACTAGGGGATAGGACACCTTTAATGGGATGAATCCAGCGAACAAGGACCTCCGCCCCACTTGGTAAATTTGTATGAATATTATATTGAGGTTGTAAATAGATTACAAACTGATGGTTTTCAAGGGCATAATTCATATCATTAGTAATCTCTTGTTCCTTATTTAAACTCACACTCATGTTTTCATCATAATAAGCATAAAAATCAACATAATTACCCTTACAAGTCTTAGCGGCTAATGTCGCTCGATTATACATTTCTTCTACAGATATATTTATATTATCAATTACATAGATACCAATTGAAGGAACAATATCATAATTTGAATTAAACTTTGCTAGCGTATTCTTAGATTCTTTTACCATTCTTTCGATCATTTCTTTATTATAAATTGCACACACACAAATAATATCAGATTCAATTCTGCCATAAGTTGACTTACTAAGATTTTTCGCATCTTTTGCCATTTCATTCGCTATGTAAACTAGTAATTTATCGCCTTCTTCAGCACCGAAAAATGAATTAATTAATTGGAATCGATCAACATCAAAACGCATGAAAACAAAAGTATCTTCTGGATTTCCATCGATCATTTTTCTTGTCACTTCATAGAATTTTCGCTTATTATATATTTTTGTTAACCCATCATAATCGTTTAAATATTTTAGTTCATTTAACGCAGATAATTGGCTTCGATCAATGACATTCTTTAAACGGAACATAATGATTTTAGGATTATAGGGCTTTGTGACAAAATCCCAAGCACCTAAAGTCAATGCCTTAATTTCACTCTCTACGTTGTTATAATCGGTTGTGACAATAATTGGTAAATTATTAAATTTAACATCTTCTTTCATTATCTTTAGAAAAGTATAACCATTCATGATTGGCATAACCAAATCAAGCATGATAGCAGAAATATTATCTTGATGATCATTTAATATAGCTAAAGCTTCCTTACCATTTTCTGCTTCTATTACCACATATTTTTCTGATAATATCTTAGTGAGGATCGTACGATTAAGCGCATTATCATCTACGACAAGAATCGTTTTATATGAAGTCATAAAAATAATCCCAAAAGGAACTTATTTTTGGCTTTCGTAAGTTTAACACTTAAATTATCCATAGTCCTTCCTCCCTACAACTTAACGCTTCGGTATAAATAATCCGGTAATCTTACTTAATAGTTTGATTATCTAATGATAAGATTTATTATAACGAATCTTACTCATTCCATATCCGGCATTTAATGTTGTTATTTTGTTATGAAGTTCACAATATATATAATCAAATTATAAGGATTAAGGCAATTAAAGTCAAATAAAATACTGAAATCAAAGACTTTTAACCATTATTTATATTATTTATATTTTCATTAAAATTTTTATATTTCTTGTTAGTTTTAATATATTTACTAATTCACTTACTCTCGTGCTTCTATTAATTGCTTCTTTATAATTTAAGCTAATAGATAAACAAAAAATCACGTCAGGATTATATCTTAACGTGATGATCATTAAAGTTGGCGCCCTCTGCAAGAATCGAACTTGCAATTAGTCTTTAGGAGAGACTCGTGAGATCCATTTCACCAAGGGGGCAAGATATTCATGGTAGCGTATTCATTAATTATAATATAATAAGCCCCACCTCTTGAGCAGCAGGATAATTATACCATTTAGCCCTACTTACGTAAACACATTTTATTGTAAAGATTAGTTTAATTTTATCTATATACAGAATCTTTGCACTTATTGTCAAATACATAAAAATTATAATGTTTTTTTGTAGTAAACAATCATAATAATTTTAATTAAAAAAGTCCAATCAAGGACTTCAGAACATATTGGCGTGCCTAACAGGACTCGAACCTGCAGCCTTTTGAATCGGAATCAAATGCGCTATCCATTTGCGCCATAGGCACATATTACAATTGCGAAGATTAAGCAATTCATATTATACCATATAACCTTTTCATTTCAACCAACTGGAAAGATATTAATCAATAAACTTCTTTTCCAATTCTAATAATACTATTTTCTTATCAATACCCCCACCATATCCACCAAGTTTACCACTTTTTAAAATAACGCGGTGACAAGGAATTATAATTGGAAATGGATTATGATGATTTGCCATACCAACTGCTCGCTCACTTCTTGGATGTTGAATACGGTCTGCAATATCCTGATAGGAACGTGTTTCTCCATAGGGAATGTCTAACAATGAATGCCACACACTTTGTTGAAACATGGTTCCTTGGTTAAAATATAGAGGCAAATCAAATGATTTTCTTATACCTAAAAAATATTCATTTAACTGTTCTACACATTGATTAGTTATTTTATTTGGATTTTCTTGTCCTATTTCATCTTCAAATGATACTGAAAGAATGTATGTTTCATTTGCGATAATATGTAGGACACCACAGAGAGAATTCATAAACGCATGATTTAACATATTGATCACCTAATCTAACTATATCATATGATACGAATTATTTACTTTAAAAGTGATAAATTATTCAACATAATTCCACAGCCTTCTGCTACACAATATAGTGGATTATCAGCGATATATACCGGTACTTTTAATTCATTTCTTAAAAGTTCGTCAATTCCCTTTAATAACGCACCTCCACCACTTACAACAATTCCTCTTGTGATAATATCTGCGGCAAGTTCTGGTGGTGTTTGTTCTAATACGGTTTTAGCGCCACGAACAATTGTATTCAAACAATCTTTAATACTTTCTTCAACTTCACTACTATTGATTGTAATCGTACTCGGTAATCCACTAATTAAGTCACGACCACTCACTTCCATACTTAGATTTGGATCACTAAGCCAAGCGGTACCAATTGTTTTTTTAATTAACTCAGCACTACGCTCACCAATTAACATTTTTTTATTATCTTTCACATACTTAATAATATTCGCATCCATCGCATCTCCGGCTACCTTCATCGAAAAAGAAGTGACAATATCACCAAGTGATAATACCGCAACATCACTCGTTCCCCCACCAATATCAATAATCATACTTCCATTTGGCTTTCCAATGTCAAGCCCAGCCCCGACTGCTGCTACTTTTGGCTCTTCTTCAATATATACTTTTTTTGCCCCAGCACGATAGGCAGTATCGCGAATCGCATTACGTTCAACGGAAGTAATATTGGTAGGACAACAAATTAATATTACGGGACGTGAAAACATGCTTTTAATTGATAATTTCTTTAAAAAGAAATCAAGCATTACTTCTGTCATTTCATAATCTGCAATCACTCCATCTTTTAATGGCCGAATAGCAATTATTTTACCTGGTGTTCTACCTAGCATTTCTTTTGCGGCAGTACCTGCAGATAAACATTTCTTTGTATTCGCATCAATTGCGACAACGGCAGGTTCATCAATAACGATTCCTTCACCTTTTACATAAATTAATAAATTAGCTGTTCCTAAATCAATACCAATTTCTTTTGTAAACATATTATACCCTCCACATCCATAATCTATATTTATTATGATTCCCCACTACTAATAATTTAAACTCAATAATTTAATCCTTGTTCGATAAGAATTAAATGGAGCATAATAGCTCCATTCTTGTATTAATCATTGATTTGATTATTTAATTTTTCTAACTCTAATGATCTTCGTTTATTCGCATAAACTAATAACACTACAGCACTTAAGATAATAACACAACCAAGCACTTTAATAAACGTTAATTTTTCATTAAGAAATAATACACCGGTAACAATTGAAGTAATTGGCTCGAATAAACAAAAAATAGAAGCTGTGGTAGAACCTAAATAAGCAATCCCTTTTTGTAGTAAAACCACACCTAAGAAAGAGGTGCAAATCGCTATTAAGAAAATATATAAATAGGCAATCGGTGGTAATACTAGAGTTAAGGAAGGAACAAAAATTGAATATACAATTGTTTCTAGTGCCACAAAGATTGCAATGTATAAACTAAGTTTATAGGGATTCATTCTTGTAAGCTTTTTCTTTTCTAATTCAACCATATAGAAAGCATAGGTTATTGAAGATGCCAAGGCTAGAAATAATCCTAATACAGAACCATGATTATTAAAATCAATGAAGCATAGTATCCCCGCAATTGCGATAATTAATGCTAGTGTCTTATACTTATCTAACACTTCATGATAAACTACAACACATAAAACGGCGACGAAAATTGGATAAAGAAAATGTAATGTAGTAGCCGTTCCTACATCGATATACTGATAAGAAGTAAACAACATAATCGTTGTAAGACCTGAACCAAAAATGGCAATCATCACGATGTTCTTTAATTCATAGCGTTCTACCCGCATCACTTCTTTATCTTTTTTCATTAAGATGTATAAAATCGGAATGATTAAAAATGATCTCAGAAAAACAACGGTAGTCGGAGTTCCTCCTAGAGCATAAACTTTCATTGCCAGCAAGGGTGCAATTCCAAAAAGGACTGCTGATAAAATTGTATAAATCATACCTTTTGATTTCATTTTCTCACTCCTTTTAACGCATTACCTTATTATATATTATTTTTATAAGAAAACCATATGAAAAACAAATTATCTTACAATTCATTATAAATGAACCTATTTCACCATAGAAAACATCACTATTTGGTAGTATAATTGAATTTAATGTAAAGGTGAGTAGAGGTGATGATAATGAGTGATGTGAAAAATAAAGGTTTAATGAGCAGTGGTGTTATTTGGAAACAAATACTCTTATTTTCAATTCCTTTATTACTAGGTAATCTATTTCAACAGTTATACAATACTGTAGATAGTATGGTTGTTGGTAATTACATCGGTAGTAATGCACTTGCTGCTGTTGGTTCAAGTAATCCCATTATCAATCTTTTAGTTAGTTTTTTTATGGGTATTTCAACAGGTGCTGGTGTTATTATTTCTCGTTACTATGGAGCAAAAGATTATGATAATTTACATCGCTCGATTCACACCGCCATTGCCATTACCTTAGTATCAGGATTTATTTTAACCCTATTAGGCTTATTCTTTTCTCCTTTGATTTTAGAATGGAGTGGAGTACCAAAAGCAATCCTTAGTGATGCTGTTTTATACCTTCGTATTTACTTTGGAGGTGTTTTATCAGTTATGATTTATAATATATCAGCAGGTATTCTACAAGCAGTAGGTGATTCTAAAAGTCCCTTATATTTCTTAATGATATCGAGCATCACAAATATTATCTTAGATTTATTATTTGTCATTGTCTTTAAAATGGGAATTGCAGGCGTTGCCTGGGCTACTTTAATTGCCCAAGTTTTATCCGCTGTTCTGATTGTTATTTTACTTATGAGAAGCAAGGAACATTATCGATTAGTTATAAAAGATATTCGTATGGACCTTGAACTCTTAAAGAAAATTATTAAATTAGGCTTACCAAGTGGCGTTCAAAATGGTATCATATCTTTTTCCAATTTAATCGTACAAGCAAATATTAATAGTTTTGGATCCTTTGCGATGGCAGGATGTAGTGCATATATTAAAATTGATGGTTTTATTATATTGCCAATCATGTCATTTGCCATGGCTATAACAACCTTCACTGGACAAAATATGGGGGCTCAAGAATATGAACGAGTGAAAAAAGGAATAAAGACTTGTATTAAGATGGCTTGTATCACGATTGCTTGCACATGTTTACTTATGCTATGTTTAGGAGAGAATCTGATTCGTATCTTTAATAGTGATGAGCGAGTTATTTATTATGGTGTATATATGATGAAGATCTTATTACCAGGGTATATCTTTCTATCCATTTCACATGTGTTAAGTGGTGTATTAAGGGGAGCTGGAAAAACAATGGTACCAATGGTTATTATGGTATTAAATTGGTGTTTACTAAGAATCGTTTGGATTTACTTAGCAATGCCTTTCTTCCATGACATTGCTGTTGTATTTGCAGGTTATCCAATTACATGGATTACTAGTTCTTTGTGTATTTATCTTTATTTTAAAAAAGGAAATTGGTTAACAAAGCATTCAATATGAGGAGATATTATGAAAAGAAATGAAATTGTTATTTATGGGATGGGAATTGCTGTTGTGTTTGTATCTACTTTCTTTGTGAAGATACCAAATGCGATTGATGGTTATATGAATTTAGGGGATGGAATGATTATGTTATTTAGTTCCATCGCATCGCCTTTAGGAGCCTTTCTGATTGGTGGTGTTGGAAGTGCAATGGCAGATTTAGTCGGAGGTTATCCACATTATGTAATCTTCACCTTGCTGATTAAAGGACTTGAAGGTATTGTAATCTCAATTCTTTATCGTCATTTACCAAAGAAAATAAAATGGCTTACTTACTTCGTTGGTAGTGTCATTATGGTAGTTGGCTATTTTTTCGCAAAATGGTACTTAAAACAAAATATGTTAATCGCCTTAAGTGGTGTACCTGAGAATATTCTACAATCTGGAATTGGTATTGCAATCGCAATCTTATGCATTAAGAAATTCTATGCGGTTGCTCTTGATCACAATATGGTATACAAAAACAACCGAACGAATTAGTCGGTTGTTTTCTTTATAAATCTATCTTATTCTACTGATTTTAAACTTTCTACCATCGGAATCTTTTTTAGTGTATGATGCATTACAACATTCACAATAATCGCAAAGACCATCGTAATAACAATCGAATAGATAAAGGATAATGCTTCAATGTTACGACCAAACATAACATTATCTAACTCTGCTAGATTCATAATGATTCGATGTAGAAAGATACCTAATCCACATCCAGTAAAGGACCCAATAAGCGTTAAGAAGATACTTTCACGATATACATAAGAAGATACTTCTTTATCATAGAAACCTAATACTTTAATTGTCGCAATCTCTCGCAAGCGCTCTGAGACATTTACTGTACTTAAGTTGTATAAGACAACAAATGCCAATAAACCCGCTGAGATAACTAGTACAAAGGTGACAAAGCCTAAGGATGATATCATATCATTAAAGTTTTTAAATAAAGCTTGATAGAAAGTTACAGAATTCACTTCATCAAAATCGATTAAATAAGTACCTAACTGATTTTCAATTGATTCAGAACCATTTTTAAGAAGTGCCATAATTGTATTGCATTTAGGAGTAATTTCAAAACTTTCCTTAAAAGCTTCATCACTCATATAAACATAGTGTTCTACATAGTTCTCAACAATACCGGTAATCAGCACGTTACTCTTAACTCCATCACCAGAATTAATCGCTAGTTTATCTCCGATATCGACACCACAATCACTTGCTAGTTTTTCGGTAATGATAGCTCCATGTTCCTTTAATTTAACCGCTTCATGACCAACTCGTTTACGTAGATTCACAAACTTATAGAATTCTTCATTATCTTTTGGTGAATATATAATAACAGATTTATCTTCCTTTCCATCATTTACTAAGCCATTGTATTGCGCAACTTCCATAAGTGATGAAAAACGGTTATCTTTCTCTAATTTTCTTGTGAATTCGTCGCGTTCTGCCATTGTTGATTTTGGTTCAAATGATAAAATCATATCATGTTTAAAGATTTCTTTAAATTGAATATTAGCAACTTGGGATATACTATCACGAATACCAAATCCCGCTAATAATAAAGCAGTACATCCCGATATTCCAATCACAGTCATTAAGAAACGTTTCTTATAACGGAAGATATTTCTCGCCGTTACTTTTTGCGTAAATGAGAAATGTTTCCAAATCATTGGAATCTTTTCTAAGAATATCTTTTTACCATTCTTAGGTGCTTTAGGACGCATTAATAAAGCTGGAGTTACAATTAAGTCAGCATAAACAGCAGCCCCTGCAGCAATTGTCGTAAAGGCGCTTGCTAAGCCAATAGCTACAAAAGCAAGGTCCCAATGCATCGTGATTTCTAGAGCTGGTACTGCATACATAATACCCCATGCTCCTGCTATCACTAGTGGGAATACAATCATACCAATTACACTGCCAACAAGTCCTCCCGTTAAACTAGCGGATAATGCATAAACAATGTATTTAAATGCAATCGCCAATTTAGAATAACCAAGTGCTTTAAAGGTTCCAATCGTGCCCCGTTGTTCATCGACCATTCTTGTCATCGTCGTAAGACATACTAAAGCAGCGACTAAGAAAAAGAAAACCGGGAATATTTTCGCAATTGCATCCATTCGATTTGCCACTCCACCATAATCCATATAACTATAATGTTTATGACGATCGAGTGCATACCATTTAGGATTAATTTTCTTAGAAATATTCTTTTCTGCTTTGTTAATCTTTTCTTCTGCATTTTGAAGTTCTTCTGCACCTTTTATTTTTTCTCGTTGTAAATCAGCAACACCCTTTTCATAATCAACTTTACCACTTGCAAGTTTTGCTTCTCCCTCTTGTAGTTTGATAAGAGCATCTTTTTTAGTTTGTATAAAAGCGATTCTTTGATTATTTAATTCATTTTGACCAGCATCAATTTTGTTCTGTCCATCGCTTAGTGCTTGTTTTCCACTAGCAATACCTTGATCAATACTAGCAATACCACCTTGTAGTTGAGCAATCTGTCCTGATAATGTCGTAATTGTTTGTTCCAAAGATGCTTTCTGAACTAATAAGGCATCTTTTTGATCTTGTGGTAACATTGGATTACTTAACGCTTGTGTTACTTGTGCTAACCCGGCTTTTGCTTGTGCTAAACCATTTGTTGCCTGATTTAATTTATCCTGTAAGTCTGCTCTTTGTGCAGCAAGTCCTGCAAGTTTACTATTAAAATCAGCTTTATTTCGATTCAATTCTGCTTGAGAATTATCTAATGTAATCTGTGCATCCTGAAGTTTTTTCTCCCCTAAAGCTAAATCATTTCGATTACTTTGAATTGTATTTGCAGATGATATTAATAAGGCATTCGCATCATCTAATTTACGCTGTCCTTCTTTGATACCATCTTCATATTTTTTTCGATTCTCGCTAAGTAGTGAGCGATTCTTATCAATTTCTTTCTGTGCAACTTCTAATAATTCACCTTTACGAATTTTAACTCTTTCTTTCGCAAGTTCTTTGACCGCTTTTGTAACCGGATCAACAACATCAAAATATTCATCATTATATGAATTTAAGGCATCTGCACCTTTAATACTTACATCGATTTCCGTATAATATTCCATATTAAAATCTTGTTTAGGAATCATTATAAAATTACTTATTTTACCACTACCAATTAAAGAAGAACCTTTTTCATAAGATAAATAATAAGGTGTTTGGGTAGTTCCAACAATACGAAATTCATTTATTTTTAGACTCTTATCAATTGGATCATCATTTCCTGAGTGTAACGTTAAAGTATCACCTATTTTTAAATTAAAGTGATCGCCTGCTTTACCTTTTTCAATCAGACATTCCCCACTATTTTCAGGTAATCTTCCTTCAACTAAATTTGCTTGATTTATATAATCCGGATTATCCTTTGAAAGATTATCAATCGGTAGTGCCAATACTTTTAACGTAAATTGGCGTGTCCCTACTTGTGTTAATGCATCCATTGAATAACCTGCATCTACACCACTTACTTTATCTACTTTACGAATCGCATCGACATCATCTTGTGTGAAGCCGACCGTAGATATTAAATGCAAATCCATTAAATTATATTGATCGTAATAATGATCCGCCGTACTCTTCATATCTGGTGCACTGGCTTTTACTCCAGCAAAAAAGGCAACGCCAATCGCAACGATGGCGAAGATTGAGAAAAAACGTCCTAACGATGTTTTTATTTCGCAAAAAGTGTCTTTAAGAAGCGTATGCTTCATATTACCACTCAATCCTTTCTACTGGTGTTGGATGTTCATTTATTTCAATTGATTCAATACGCCCATTTCTGACCTTGATAACTTTATCACCCATTGGTGTAAGTGCCAAGTTATGAGTTATAACAACAACGCTCACATTATGTTCATGACATGTATCTTGAAGTAATTTTAAAATAGCTTTACCAGTTAAGTAATCTAAAGCACCGGTTGGTTCATCACATAAAAGTAATTTTGGATTCTTTGCCAAGGCACGTGCAATCGCAACCCTTTGTTGTTCCCCTCCCGATAATTGAGCTGGGAAGTTATTCATTCGATCTTCTAAACCCACCGCCTTCATTGTTTCCACAACATTAAGCGGTGTTTTACATATTTCAGTAGCAAGTTCAACATTTTCAATTGCCGTTAAGTTTTGAACTAAATTATAAAATTGAAATACGAATCCAATATCATAACGACGATACGTCGTTAATTCCTTTGCGCTGTATTTACTTACTTCTTTCCCATCAACAAAAATATTTCCACTTGTGCAGGCATCCATTCCACCTAATATATTCAATATCGTACTCTTACCAGCACCACTGGCACCAGCAATAACCACAAATTCTCCTTTTTCAATCTGAAAATCAACACCTGCGAGTGCCTCAATTTCAACTTCACCCATTTTATAGATTTTTTTCACATCTTTAAATTCAATAAAGGCGTTCATGATATCCCTCCAAGGTTTATATTTTAATCCTATTGTAAACCTTTTATTAAAACGTTTCAATCAACAGAATCATGATTGATCACTTTTTTCTTATACTCATTATAACAGACTTATATCGATATAGTCGCATAGAAATATGTAATTTAAAATGATTTTTGGTTTCAATCAATGATATATAAAAAAAGAAATTCTACTGAACTTCTTCTTTCATTATTTTATCAATAAAATCAGTGACACGTTTTGTTGATTTACCATCTAAGTATTTAAAGAACTTCTTTTGAAAATCATTAATTTTAGATAAATCAAAATGGTTCTCTTTGATTGCATCTATCAATTCCTTTTCACTTCGACAAATTGGCCCTGGCATTTCTTTTTCATAATCTAAGTACATACCTACTTCTTTTTTATATTCATCCAAATCAGGTGTATAAAATAATACAGGCTTTTTTAATACAGAATATTCAAAGACAATTGAAGAATAATCACTAATTAAATAATCACAAACAGAGAACAAACGTTTTATACTTACATCAAAAGCATTGATAATATATGGTTCTTGGGCAAGCACTGGATCCTTTAGAAGCGGATGCATTTTATATATAATACAATAATCGTCACCTAACGCTTTTCTCATTGCGCTTAAATCAATCTTTTCATAAGTATAATCATTTAAAACATTTCCACGAAATGTTGGTGCATATAAAATAACTTTCTTATCTTTAATCTGTGGATACAAATCCATTATTTCTTGATGATATTTTCGCATTCTAACTTTATTAAAAATACGATCAGTTCTAGGTATTCCAATTGGAATTACTTGGCTTTCTTCAACCCCGAATGCCATTGCGTAATAAGGTTTCCAAACATCTGCACAAGCAAGTACATAATCATACCCGTGTACTTGATAACTACGATCTACATCATTACCAAATTTCTTAATCGCACCAGATGCATGCCATATTTGTATAACCTTTACCGCTTTTTTCTTAAAATTCACAGCTGCATAATTATTAGAATCTAATAATACTAAATGTGATGTATTAATATGATAAACTTGTTTAATTAAACAAATAAAATAAGCAAAACAACCAGCAATGGTCCGTTTAAACTTAATCATAACATATTCAATTTTATAACATTCTTTTGCTTCTAACTTCTTCGATAATATTTTAAAATCACCTTGAATTCGATCACAACTTAACGATATAAAAGATATCTTGTTTGGATTAATTGGGAAAAATAAAGTCACAAAATAAATAGGACCAAGAATAAGATTCAAAACTAATTTTGCTAGTGACATATCATTACCTCACTTATTTATTAAATAATATTTTTAAGACGCGCTTACTCGCATTGCCATCTTCTTTCGTATTAAATTCCTGATGAAACAATGTAATCTGATTAGAATCTAATCTGGCTTTAGGGATTTCATTTAGTAATTCATCCTGGGATGTAACTATTTTCCCGGGTAATACTTTATGTATATCAAAGTAAAAGCCACGCAAGTCTAACGCATAAGTATCAATATCATACATATAAAACAACATCGGACGATTTAAAATTGCGTAATCAAAGAAAACACTGGAGTAATCGGTAATTAACAAATCTGCAATTACATATAACTGATTGATATCAATATTAGCAGGCATTTGATAAACAAAGTCTTTCACTTCATTTTCATCAAAATGATTCACAATTAGATAGTGCGGTTTAAATATCACAATATACTCATCGCCTAATACTTCTTGCCATTTTTTAAAATCAACTGCTAATTCAAAGGTATAGCCTTTATTATTATAACAGTTATCACGCCATGTTGGTGCATATAATATAATTTTTTTATCAAGCGGAAGATGATATTGCTTCTTTACTTTCATTTCATCTTCAACATTATGATTACTTAAATAATCATTTCTAGGATAACCCGTTTCAATTAAACGTTCTTTATTTATATGGAATGCACTTTGAAATACCTTCGTACAGAAAGCATTAGGAGAAATCATATAATTATACTTTGCCACATCTTTATCATAAGTAGCTTGCATCTCTTGTTTGTTCATCTTAGAGCGATAGAAGGTTGTATCATCACTTACTTCAATATCGTGTGCAAGTTTCTTTAATGGTGTGCCATGCCATGTCTGAAGATATATTTGATCTTCTTTCTTTAAAATATGATCTGGTAACTTACAATTAACAATCCAATATTTACTCTTTGCCAAGTAGTAAAAATAAAGAGGTCCATTATATCGAATCACTTTAGCCCCAGTAACACTTAACGATGTATCTTTTAAAGCCCATATACAATCATAATTCTTATATTGAGTGTGTGCTTGCATATATTCATAAAGAGCTCGAGGATTATCACTAAAGCCTCGACCGTGAAAGGATAGAAATAAAACCATATTCTTATTTACTTTAATATGTTGATAGGTATTACGATATAAGAAACGCAATAGCTTTGATATTACTTTTTTAATCATCCGATTCATAACGATTGCTCTTTTTTAGATAAAATAATATCTAACACACGCCGTGCTGCATGTCCATCATCAATAGAATTAAACTTCTGATAGAAAGCTAAAGCCTTCTGTTGATACTCAATTAAAAGTTCATCACTATGTTGAATTGACTGAATGACTTCCTTCGTAGTTTTCACAATTGGTCCTGGCGCTTCCTTTTCAAAATCAAAGTAGAAACCTCGTAACGAATCACGGTAGTCTTCAATATCATAAGTAAAGAATATAATTGGACGTTTTAAATTGGCGAAATCAAACATCGTGCTTGAATAATCTGTAATTAAAATATCACTTACTAAATATAACTCTTGAATATCACAGTTATTTGAGAAGTCATAAGCAAAGCCCTCAAATTCATCGATATCAATTGAATTCATAATTAGATAGTGCATTCTTAACAATACAATTGTATCTTCACCTAAAGATTCTCTCATCATCTTTAAATCTAATTGCATTTTCATTTGATAATAACCTTTTTTAAGGAAATTATCATCTCGCCAAGTTGGTGCATATAAAACAATCTTCTTATCTTTTGGAAGATTAAACTTTTCTTTTAAATTCTCAATATCACTTTGAGTTGAGTTAAACAATATATCATTTGCTGGATAACCTAAACATAATAATTCATTACGGAAGGCGAAACAGCGACGAAAAATATCAGCAGAATATTGATTCTGTGCTAATAAATAATCCCATCGACGTGAATTACTCACAAACTCTTTTTTATAGTCAACAATATTACTTACCGTAGCCATTGATACACTATCCATATCCATACCTAAACGCTTTAATGGTGTGCCATGCCATGTCTGTAAATAAGTTGTCTTTTCTCTTTTGACAATATCACTATCCTGACGGGTATTAAACATCCAATATCCAGCCGTTGCCATATGATAATAATAAGCAATGCTACGTCTTTGTATCTTCTTAGCGCAACCTTCTACTTCTTCATCCATATCATTTAAAATCCAATACATCTTATAAGCATTTCCATAACCATTGTCATTCATATACTTATATAAATATTTAGGATTACCTGATACATTTCTACCTAAGAAACTTTCAAATAATATCTTTTTATGACGAACTGGTAAATGTAGAAACACTTTACGATATAAAATACGACATAAAGAACGGTATCGTCTGGAATTAAACACGTGTTGGGCAAAAGATGAATAAATACGACTATGATCAAAATCCCAAATATCATTTCGATAATCAAAATCATTTCCTTCTATAATAAAGGGACACTTACTATCATGAATCATTTCACTTAGTTCCTTTTGATTCGGTCCTTTATAAGTAAGTTTTAACGTTCTTGGCCCTTTCTTTTTTATATGACATGGATAGCCACGACCTAATTCTCCTAGAATAATTTTCATTCTTTTATAGAATGTTTCAATATTCTTGTTCATACGAACATGGATAACAATCGCATTTGATTTAATTTCCACATAATTTATTCTTTGAATTGCATATGGTTGACGAAACGAAAAATACAATTGATTAATAACTTTGGAAGTACAAAGTTCAATTGAAACATTAAAGTTTTCATCGATCCATTCCTTTGTGAATAAAATAGATCCTGAAAGTGCTGAGCCTTTCACAAATGGGAAAGAACCGGCACATTCATCATTTAAAATGATATTAAAACTCATATTCCAACGATCAAAATATTCCTTATTAAGATTACATAATAAGGTATCGGGAAAACGCATTGTGAAAGAATAACCATCCATTTCAATTTCAGTTGGTATACTCTTTTGATCATCATTACTATTTAGGGTTGCATTGAAAACAACATTAGGATAATGAAAAATATCTAAATCATGTTTTAAATAACCATTTAAAATCAAGGTATCAAACTCATGGGCAACTGCCGTTATTTGTGGTTCAACATTCCAATCATTTTCTTTTATTTGGACGGTCGCATTGTAACCAATTTCTAAATGTAGTAATTTATATAACTCATTTCCTTTGGTTAATATACTATTAATTGAGAAACCTACCGAACTTTGAAAACGATAAACAAAGCCTTTTGAATATAAAGCCAATCCATATAAATCATTATCCAAATTATCAAAATAGTTTAGATTAATCAACATCATTAAATGATTACCCTTTTTTTCATTCTCTTTAAAAGTTGTAATCTTTTCATTATGATACATAATTAAATAAGTTTCATATTCAAATTCCCAATCATCAGGTACAAGCATCGATAAAGTTAAAATATTATCTTTAAAATCAAAATCATCAATAAGCAAATCATCTTTTTGAATGAGTTCTTCCATTCTTAAATAAATGCCATTTTTATCTTGTTCCAAGTTCCACTTTATAAAAATATGATGAATACAAATAAATTGAGAAGAATCAAAAGGAAGTTGTTCCATAGTTACGGCAACTTCTTTTCCTTGAATAATTCGTATTAATTGATAACGTTCCTTTTTATCAATTTTATGGAAGTTCTCTTTAACAATTTCACGAACATTTACAAAATTATCTTCAAAAATGCATCGCAAATTATTCTCTTTCCCTTTTAAATATAGGTTATCACCCTGTGTAAAAGACAGAGCAAAGCCATCTTCATGGTATTGTTCTGTCTTTCTTTCCGTTTTCTTTAAAGTAATATTTTCTTCCATACTTACTCCTCACAAACTCATTTCATTTTCAAATCAGTTTTTATCTTTGTAGATGAAATACCTTCAGTACGTGGTAGATATACAACTTCACATAGTTCTTTTAGTTCATCAAACTTACCATTCCAATCATCCCCCATAACAAAGACATCAACACCATACTTAACGATATCCTTAGGTTTTTGATCCCATGATTCTTCTAAAATAACCTCATCTACATATTTAATAGCACGCACAATTTCCATGCGATCATTTTCATTATAATACGCTTTTTTTCCTTTACCAGCATTAAAAGCATCACTTGATACGGCCACAATTAAATAATCACCTAATTCTTTCGCACGTTCAATTATATTAAGGTGACCCATGTGAAATAAATCAAAGGTTCCATATGTAATTACTTTTTTCATTATTTCTTACCTCCGCTTTTTAACTTATAAAGGAATGCTTCAATCCAGTTTGGTTTCATATCTTTTACTAAACGAGCACTAAATTTCTTTTTCTGTCGTTTCTTTTGTTCCTTATCGCTTAAGCTCTTATATTCTTCAACATATTCTCCATAAGCATCCGCAACCTTTTCAATATCATCATAGTCCTGAAGGACTCCCCCTTCAAGCCATAACCCCTTGTTACAGAAAGCTCGCACTTGAGGAAGTGAGTGAGAAATAAAGAAGATTGTTTTACCTTGGTTTTTAAACTCATCCATTTTCTTTAAACATTTATCGGCAAAGCCCTTATCACCAACGCTTAATGCTTCATCAATAATGACAATATCAGGATTTAAATAGATAGATATTGAAAAGCCAAGCCGTGACTTCATACCACTAGAATACTTCTTAACTGGTTGATATAAGAAATCACCTAATTCCGCAAATTCAATTACACCATTGGTTATCTCTTCAATACGCTTCTTTGATAAACCTAATAAGGTACCTTTAACTTTTATATTTTCGAGCCCTGTTAATTGTTGAGAAAGTCCCGTATTAATTGCGATTAAGGCCTGTTCTCCATTAATTTCTATCTTACCACTATCAACACTTGAAATACCTGCTAAGATAACGGATAAGGTTGATTTACCAGAACCATTAGTTCCAAGTACTCCAACAACTTCTCCATGCTTCACCTTAAAACTGACATCTTTAAGTGCATAAAAATACTCGGTTTTTCCATTTGTGGAGCCACCTTTCATTTTAAGTTTATATATTTTAGAGACATGTTCACAATTAACCGCATATGTTTCGTTCATTCTATACTCCTTTTAAATCATATCGATAAAACGATGTTTAAATTTATACATTAAGTAACTACCTATGAAAAATAAGAAAATAGTAACGGCCCAAAAGCCCATAATACGATGAGGATACATTAAGAATCCTCGATGAAAGAAGAAACAATCTCGATATCCTTCAACAATATAATAAAGAGGATTAATTTTTAATATTCTTAAATATTTTAAAGGTAATATTTCTACAGTCCATAAAATTGGCGTAATATATAAAAACATTCTCATAAAAGCATTAACTAATTTCTTTACATCTCTTGTGAACATATTTAAGACGGAAGTTACCATCGATAGTGAAATTCCAAACATCGTTACGCAGAACGTATAATAAAAAATACCGAACCACTGTACTGAAAAGGAATAACCGCGAATCATATAAAATATGAATACCAATCCAATCATAAATAGATGATTAAATAATTCTTTAAAAACTACGGTTGCAGGTAGAATGGATACCGGAAATTTCATTTTCGTTATAACATTCAGTTTTTCATAAATAGAATTAACACCACCTGTGATACATTTACTAATATAAAACCAAACTAACATTCCTGCTAGCATCCAATCTAAAAAAGGAATACCTTCAACCGAACGATTTCCACGAATTCCTAAGCCAAAGACAAAGGCATACGTAATAATTTGAATTGCTGGATTTGCGAAGTTCCAAAAGATTCCTAAACGAGAATCTCGCATATCAGCTAACAACTCATATTTTGATATTGAAAATATTCTATATATATTGGTGAAATTTTCTTTTAATACATAACGAACGCTTTTAAACATCCTATGTTCTCCTTCGCATGCTTTGGATCAATTACTTGATTCTACACAATCTTAATCAATAAAAAACATTGATATAGAGTATTATACCATAATATGAAATTTTTCCTATATTTCTATTTATAAAAGATAGTCATAATTATCATATTATTTAGTAATTCGCTTATTCTTGTTCCTCACATTTATAAACAATCTTACCAAGACATAGTGTCATTATAACTTTTCCATATAAAGTTTCATTTAAAAATGGTGAATTATTCGATTTTGAAATAAAATGATCATAAGTAATGGTTGCTCGCTCATCAAATAAAACTAAATCAGCAGGCCCACCCTCTTTAATATATCCAGCATTCAAGTGATACAAATCACTTGGATTGCATGTCATTTTACGAAGTAATTCAATCATCGTAAGAATTCCTTTACGTACAAGATTCGTTATTCCTAAAGATAAAGAAGTTTCTAAACCAATAATGCCACTAGGTGCTTGCGCAAAAGGTAATTGCTTCTCCT
>JAVWEY010000019.1:0-30095 GCA_036641395.1 Erysipelotrichaceae bacterium | reverse complement strand
CACCTCTATATCAAGATAAACACTCTTGATTTTGAGAAGATTAACTATTTTTCATAAATTTAAAGTTACTTATTGACATCTAATAGTTTGTCTATTGTTGTAATCGCTTACACATATTATAGCTTAAAATGGATATTTTTCCTAGGATAAAATTGTGAAATAAGTAGCATATGCGAAATTCATAAGATTATACAAACAGATTCACTTCAAATGTCTGTTCTTAGAGAAAGTCCATAAATACAATGAGAATATTAGTACCAAACTAGATAAGATTATAATACTTATAAAGGTATTACATTTAAAAGATTCGTATTGAAAGTCTAAACCAAATTCAATTTTAAAATTATTTCTTATCGAATATGGAACATCTTTAAAGATTCTCTTCATAACATCTTCCATCATAATTTTACGATATAAACTTGCACCATGACTAAATGGAAAAAATCGAATTACATTTTGTAAGCCACTTGGTAAAGCACCAATTGGAACATAGATTCCCATTAAAAATCCCGATAAAGTACCAACGATTGTCGTAATATTCGAAAAAGCTGATGTACTTTTAAAATGCACCATAATACTTAACAAAACGCAAACACAACTTAGGATAATAATAAACATCATAAGCATTAACTTTATAAAAGCATGAACGGTAAGCCATTTCCCACCATAATATACAATATATAATTCACCAATTAATAAAGCAATCAATGAAATAATTAAGGTAATAATAAAAGTAGAAATCAAATAAGAAAATAGGATCTTAAAATTACCAATCGGTGATACATAAAAGTCTTTGTTAATATGCTTTGCTTGATCTTCCATCATGATTCCTAGAGCACTCATCGATGTTGTAAGTGCAACACACCCTAAAGTTCCGGCAATAATCCAGTTATCACTTAATTCCCTTGCAGCATTACCAAATCTATCCACCAACGGTCCTATCATCATTTCCCCAAGGAAAGAAACATATAAACCAACAACAACAAAAACTGCCATCAAAGAAAAGAATATTGCACTTTTATCTTTAAAGAATAAGATTAAATGTCGATAAATTAAGATCATCATTGTTTTAATATTGATAGAAATGCATCTTCTAATGTTCCTAACTTTACTTCAAATGATTTAAGATATATTTGATATCTTTGAATAATATTAATCGAATCAAAGCAAGTAATAACTTTAATTAAGATTCTTGGATAATCTGTTTCATATTCAATCCTATGCTCCTTTAATATCGTTTCCAACCGATTAAAATGATGTGGATATAACACAAGATAGTCTTTAGTATATTTATCCCTTAAAGAGGATGGTGTTCCCTCTTCAATAATCTTTCCCTTTTGAATAATAATAATCTTATCAGCAAAAGCCGCTTCTTCTATATAATGAGTTGTTAAAAAAATACTAATCTTACGTTTAAGCTGTAGTAATTTTATACATTCCCAAATTTGTAAGCGGGCTTTCGGATCTAAGCCAGTAGTTGCCTCATCTAAGATAAGTAGACTTGGATTAGATAAAAGGGCTCTGGCAATATCTCCTTTTCTTTTTTGACCTCCTGATAAAGTTCCAACTTTCTGATTTATAAATTTATCAAGTGAAAGCAAATCACTTATTTCTTTTATACGCAACGTTCGCTGTTCTTTATTTAAATGATAAAAACGGGAACGAATCCTTAGATTTTCTTTTAAAGTTAATAAATCATCTAACGCACTATCTTGAAAAACAATACCAATCCTCTCTCTAATCTGATTATCTTGATGGTAACGATGATAACCATCAATTATTACACTACCTTCATCAAAATCACAAAGAGTGCAAAGAATATCAATCGTAGTTGATTTACCAGCTCCGTTTTCTCCTAAGAAAGCCGTAAAAGTGCCTTTTGGTATATGTAAATTAATTCCATTAATTGCGCGTATTTCACCAAATGATTTTCTTAGTTGATTTACTTCAATAATATTCTGCAATTCATTCACCTCATTTATTTATATGTATGAAATAAATGAAAAATGACATAAAAAAAGGACTTGTTAAAGTCCCATTTCTTAAATTTTTTCTTTCATTTGTTTTAATTGATCTTGAACAATTAATAGTTGATTTTCATAATTATGTAATTTCACTTTTTCTTCTTCAACTTTAGAAGTTGGTGCTTTAAGTATAAATTTTTCATTCTTCAACATCCCTTTACCACGGTTAATCTCTTGAAGTAAACGGTTTTGTTCTTTTTCAAGTCTAGTTATTTCTTCATCAATGTTCATAATGTCCGCTAAAGCAACATTAATCGTTCCATCTTCAATTGGACGAATTACCATTTCTTGTGCACTATCTTTATGAACGATACTTGCATGACACATTTTTTGTAGAATGGCATTCATTTGTTCATTAAATTCAATAATCTTATTATCTTTATCTTTTACCACTACTTCAATATCAAGACTAGGCTTTAAACGATAATCATTCTTGATTTCACGCACTGCTTCAATCATCGATAACAACTGTTTCATTTCTTTCATTTCCTCAAGACTTACTTTGATATCATTTACTTTTGGCCAACTAGCAAGATTGATTGATTCTAGAGAATTAGGAAGACACAAATATATTTCTTCACTTACATAAGGCATGAAGGGATGCAACAATCTAACAATTGCTGATAATACATAATGAAGGGTTGAACAAGTTGCGTGTTTAACCATTTCATTATCACTGTTTAACCCCGCTTTACTTAATTCGATGTACCAAGAACAGAAATCATTCCAGATAAAATTATAAAGTTCGTTTCCAACTAAAGCAAATTCGTATTTATCCATATTTGAACTAACACTTATTATAACTTCATTTAAACGTTGAAGAATCCAACGATCTATAAATGAAATATTCGTTAAATCAATTTCATTGCTTTTTTCATCTTGTTCTAAATTCATTAAAACAAAACGACTAGCATTCCAAATCTTATTAATGAAATTCCAACTGGCTTCTACTTTTTTAGGAATAAATCGTAAATCTTGACCTGGCGTAGAATTTGTTGTTAGGAAGAAACGTAAAGCATCACTACCGTACTGTTCAATTACTTCCATTGGATCAATTCCATTACCTAGCGATTTTGACATCTTGTGACCATCTGCATCACGTACAAGTCCATGAATAAGGACATCTTTAAATGGACGTTTATTCGTGCAATAACGAGCTTGAAATGCCATTCTCGCAACCCAGAAGAAAATAATATCATAACCAGTAACTAAGACATCATTTGGGAAATAGCGATCAAAGTCATCACTTTTTTCAGGCCAACCAAGCGTTGTAAAAGGCCAAAGTGCACTTGAGAACCAAGTATCAAGAACATCTTCATCCTGTACCCAATTTTCAATATCACTTGGTTCATCATCCCCTACATAAATTTCATTTGTGTCTTTATGATACCAAGCAGGAATACGGTGTCCCCACCATAACTGACGAGAAATACACCAATCTTCAATATTTTCTAACCAGCCATTAAAAGTCTTTTCAAAACGTGGTGGATAGAAATGAATCTTTTCATCTTCAATTTGTTGATTTTTTAATACTTCTTGAGCTAAAGGTTTCATCTTTACAAACCATTGTTTCGATAAATAAGGCTCAACAATTTCATTGGTACGCTCAGAATGTCCGACTTGATGAATATGCTCCTCAATTGAAACTAAATTACCTTCATTTTTAATCTTATTTACTAAAGCTTCACGACAAACAAAGCGATCCATGCCATTAAATTCACCAGCAAGTTCATTCATTGTTCCATCTGGATTCATACAAATAATTTTTGGTAGATTATGTTTTTCACTAATTGCAAAGTCATTTGGATCATGAGCAGGGGTACATTTCATTGCACCTGTACCAAATTCGATATCAATATAAGAATCTTCGATAATTGGTAAGATATCATTATTTGCAGGATTTTTCACATGCATTCCCGCAAGCCCCGTATAACGTTTATCATCAGGATGGATTACAACACAAACATCTCCAAACATTGTTTCTGGACGAGTTGTAGCAACATATATTTCTTGTTGTGTTTCCTCAACAATATATTTAAAGGTATACATAGCCCCCTTTACTTCTTTGTGAATAACTTCGATGTTTGATAGAGCGGTTTTAGCCTTTGGATCCCAATTAATAATACGCTCTCCTTGATAGATTAAACCTTCCTTATATAAATCAATAAATACTTTTTTAACAGCCTTATTTAAACCTTCATCTAATGTAAAACGCTCTCTTGAATAATCCAAAGAAAGTCCCATTTTACCCCATTGTGTGCGGATTGTTTGCGCATATTCTTCTTTCCACTGCCAAGCACGCTCTAAGAACTTTTCACGACCAATATCATAACGAGAAATGCCTTCGCCTTTTAAACGTTCATCAACCTTCGCCTGCGTCGCAATACCTGCATGATCCATACCTGGAAGCCATAACATATCATAGCCTTGTAGACGCTTATAACGAGCAATAATATCCTGTAATGTCGTATCCCAAGCATGTCCCAAATGTAGTTTCCCTGTTACATTTGGTGGAGGAATTACAATACAAAATGGATCTTTACTTTTATCTCCAGCTTTAAAATAACCTGCATTGATCCACTCCTTATAATAATTCTCTTCGACTTTTAAATGATCGTACTTTGCTAATAATTGTTTCTCCATAATCAATCTCCTTTTATTTATATTCCACAAAAAAAGCATCCTGTAAAGGACGCTTAACACGTGGTACCACCTTTTTTCACATAGAACTCTATGCCTTCATCCGTTAACGCCGAACTACGAATTTTCCTACTTGATTTCAGAAAATCTACTCCTAGACTACCTTCATTATAAATTGTTGGTCTTCTTTCACCAAAACCAAGACTCGCTTATTCAAAAATTTATAATTACTCCTTCTATTCCTTGTATTTACGATACTAATTATAAACAAAGTAAGGATACTTTGCAAGGGTTTCATACATTGTTCAAAACAATTCATACATTACCAATTTAATATTCCTAGTATTAAGATAAGGTTAATTATAAATGATGCAATTTCTCTTTCATCTTTAAAGCAACGTAACTTGGTACAAATTGTTCCAAATTATCTTTATAAAGAGCAATTTCTTTCACTGCACTTGATGAAATAAATGAATACTTAGCATCACTTAATAAAAACAAAGTTTCAATAGAAGGATCTAAAAAAGCATTGGTTGCAGCGATTCTAACCTCATATTCATAATCGGCAACCTCACGAATACCACGAATAATTAATGAAGCATCGTGGGCAATGGCACAATCAACTGCTAATCCATCATCAATCACACAAGAAACATTATTAATATCTTTCACTATTTCTTGAATCATCGCAAGTCTTTCTGCTTCGCTAAACATGCATGTTTTATTTGCATTATGCATAATCACAACAATAATCTCATCAAAAATCTTTGCACTTCTCTCAATAATATCTAAATGACCCTTCGTAATCGGATCAAAGGTTCCTGGATATATAGCTCTTCTCATATTAATGTCCTCGATAATAAGTAATTTTACTTATTCCATAAGTTGCTTCTTTTTCAATCTTAAATTGATTAAAATCATCCGTTAATACTTCTTTTTTTAAAGTTTCACAAATTAGAAATCCGTCTTTTCTTAATAAAAAATGCTCATCAATAAACGTAAGAACTTCATTCATTGCTCCTAAATCGTAAGGAGGGTCTAAATATATATAATCAAATTGTTTATTTTCAATTACACATCGTTTTAATGAATTTAAATAATTTCCTTTCCATAAATCATAATCTTGTATTTTTAATGTAGTAAGATTATCTTGGATGGTTTTGATTGCTATATTTGCATTATCACAAAATATGACGTGTTTCATTCCTCTTGATAGTGCTTCAATTCCCATATTACCACTACCTGCAAATAGATCTAACATTTCTCCTTCATTAAAATAAGGTCCAATTCTAGAATAAATAGCTTCTTTTACTTTATCTAATGTAGGCCGCGTGTTTACGCCTGGGACCGCCTTGATTATTCTAGAACGATATGTTCCCGCAACAATTCTCATAAATATTTATCTCCTCATGTATAAACAATGTTATGGTGGGTATAGTATAACTAGCATCCATTAAGTGATGCACCCCCCAATCTACAAGTTTCTCCTCTTCCCTTTCGTAAAAGAACCCTATCCCCTTGGGGTTCTTTTATGTATCCTGTTGATGACGTATTTTTGATATAACTGCCTGTGAGATACCCATCGCAATCATAATCGATAAAAGTGCAGAACCACCACTCGATATAAATAATAATGGTACACCTGTTAATGGTATCAATCCACTAATACCTCCGACATTTATCACAAAGTGAATAAAGATATACATCGAAGTTCCAACTAATATTATTTTATAACTCTCATTTTTTGTAAGATAAGCATAATGTAATAAACGTTGGATCATAATAATATAACCAATTAGCACAACCATTAACCCAAATAAGCCTAGTTCTTCAATTACGATTGCCAAAATATAATCACTGCTCGCTTGCGTTAAAAAGCCAAATTTTTGGACTGAATTACCTAAACCTACGCCAAAGAAACCACCTAAAGCAATTGCATATAACCCATTCATTAACTGATAACTTGTTCCATAAGGATCAGATAATGGATTTAAACTCGATTCAAAACGTTTAATTTGATAGCCAAACAACGGTGCTTTTTCTAAGAACTTTATACCTTGAGGAGTCATTGCAAATAATAAAATAACCGACAAAACACCAATTGCAATCAACGCTTTTTTTTGATACTTTCTTAAATTAAGATGCGATGGAATTAAGAAGCAAATACCACAAATCATTAAAATAATAATTAAAGTACCAAAATCTGGTTGTAATAAAATAACAACTGAGAATAATACTAAATAAATAAAAGGTGTTTTTATAATTGTCCAGAAATCAAAGTTTCTTCGACCAGCAATACCAATCGATACCGCCATCATGATTACCATATAAATTTTAACAAATTCAGAGGGTTGAATACTTACAAGCGAACCTAGTCGAATCCAAGATCTTGCTCCTGTTCCATTATCATCAAAAAACAAAGTCGCAATCAATAAACCCAAAATGATAATTCCAACTGGTTTACCTAAATTTCGAGCTCGCTGTAATGAAAAATTATTCGATAAAAAGATCATACTATAATAAGAAACAAAAACGAAAATTAATTGTTTAATTAAGGTTGTGTAAATAACGCTTGCTCCATTTGGATTGGCAGAACTCCCCATTGATGCAGATGTAATCATGATTGTTCCAAAAACCAATAATCCTAAAATAGCTAAATGTAGCCATAAATCATATTTAGAAGGTAATCGAAACCCAAATTTAATTTTTTGTTTTTTCATCCACTCACTCATTTCTATCTCTATTTTACTTTATTTTCAAATATTTTTAAACTATAACTGCAAAATACTTCCATTATTATGCTTTTTTGTATAAAATAGAAGAAGTACTTAAACATTGTACCAGATTTTTATAAAAAAGGAGTTTATAAAATGCACATTAATAATAAAACAATTATTAAAGATGATAACCCAATCTTACGTAATAAATCAAAAAAAGTAGATTTGCCTTTAGATAAGAAAGATAAAACCGTTTTATTAAACATGCTTCAATATGTAAGAGATTCACATGATCCTGATTTATGTGAGAAATATGATTTAAGAGCAGCGGTTGGTATTGCTGCCATTCAATTAGGTATTGAAAAACAAATGTTAGCTGTCTGTATTGAAACCGAAGAAAAAACAACCGAGTATGCTTTAGTCAATGCGAAAATTGTATCTTATTCACTTCAAGATGCTTATCTTGCAAATGGAGAAGGCTGTCTTTCGGCAGCAGTAGAACATGAGGGTCATGTTTTTCGACATGCACGCGTTACGATAAGAGCCTATGATCTTCTACAAGATAAAGAAATTACAATCCGTGCAAAGGGTTATGAAGCAATTGTTCTTCAACATGAAATTGATCATTTTTCAGGTATTATGTATTATGATTCCATCGATTCAGAAAATCCATGGAAAGAAGATAATAATGCAATTGTGATAGAGTAAATGTATGTTTTTATAAAAGAGTGTGTTATAATAAAAAAAGCGATGTATGGTGCATTGAAATTGAGAGGAGTTAAAAATGAATACGAATAAAAATGGAATTAAGTCGGCACCGAATACAGATCAATACAATTTAAAAGAGGAAAACAATAATAGGATAATTCATAAGAAAACCGATACAATGGTCTATGCTTTAGGTGGATTAGGTGAAATTGGTAAAAATATGTACTGTTTCGAACATGAGAATGAAATTCTAATTGTCGATGCAGGAGTTCACTTTCCTGAGGAAAATCTTTTAGGTGTGGATTATGTAATCCCTGACTTTGGTTATTTAGTTAAAAATAACCATAAAAGAAAAATATTAGTTATTACGCATGGTCATGAAGACCATATTGGAGGAATTCCTTTTCTTCTAAAGAGCGTTGATATTGAGGCTATTTATGCACCGCGTTTTGCGGTTGCCCTAATCAATAAAAAACTAGAAGAAAGAAGAATGTTACGTGGCGTTAAAATAATTGAAGTGAATGAAAGTAGTCGCATTAAGATGAAACACTTTACGGTTGGCTTCTTTAATACCGTACATTCAATTCCCGATTCATTTGGTTTACTTATTACAACACCAAATGGTAGAGTTGTTGAAACAGGCGATTTTAAGTTTGATTTAACACCCGTAGGAACCAATGCTGATTATCAAATTATGGCTTATATTGGACAGATTGGTGTTACTTTGTTAATGAGTGATTCAACCAATTCCGGAGTTGAAGATTTTTCAATCTCAGAAAAGAAAGTCGCAAACGCTATTTTAGAAATCACAAAAAAAGCAACCGGACGATTAATTGTGGCAACTTTTGCTAGTAATGTACATCGAGTTCAACAAATACTAGAAGCTGCTGTAGCATCCGGACGTAAGGTAATTGTCTTTGGAAGAAGTATGGAAAATGTAGTTCAAATTGGTCGTAAATTAGGTAATATTAAAATTGGTGAGGAACATTTCATCACGGCTGATCAATTATCACATACACCAGCAAATAAGGTTTGTATCGTATGTACTGGCTCACAAGGAGAACCGCTTGCGGCTTTATCTAGAATTGCATCCGGTACCCACCGTTTTATTAAGTTAATTCCAGGTGATACCGTTGTCTTTTCATCTTCCCCAATTCCAGGTAATGGTCAAAGTGTCAATCAAGTTGTTAATAAATTATTTAAAGCAGGTGCAAATGTTCTTACAAAATCTATTTTAAATAATCTTCATACGACTGGTCACGCTTCTCAAGAAGAACAAAAATTAATGTTACAGTTGATTAAACCTAAATATTTCATGCCGGTTCATGGTGAATATAAAATGTTAGTACAACATCGTGATACCGCAATTGAAACTGGCGTTAATCCTGAAAATATCTTTACTTGTGCAAATGGTGATGTATTACTTATGCGTAATGAAAAGGTATATCAATCAAGTATGAGAATACCAGCTGATGATATTTATGTTGACGGAAATGATATTAGTGGTGTTTCAACTGCGGTCTTAAAAGATCGTAAAATATTATCCGATAATGGTTTAGTTTCTGTTATTATTTCGATTGATTCTCGTGAAAGCAAAATATTGTGTAAACCAGTTATTGTTTCTCGTGGTTTTGTCTTTATTAAAGATTCTCAATCTTTATTAAAAGAAGCTGAAATGATTGTTTACAATGCTTTAAAAGAGAGAATGAAAACACGTACCACTTTCTCAGAAATTAAAAATACGATTCGCTCTACGTTAGAACCATTCTTATATAATAAGACGCATCGTAATCCAATCGTAATTCCTGTAATTTTAAATTCAAAAGCCGCTATGTTACAAATGCAACAACAACGTGCTTTGAAAAATGCAAGTCATAAAGCCGCTAATGAATAGCGGCTTTTTTAATGTAGTTCAAAATTAATATTAATTCCTTTTTCACATTCATCTCGCATTTTAATAAATTTTGCAGGTATCCCAACCATTACCATGTTTTCACCAACATCCTCTCTTACAATTGCTCCAGCACCGATAATAGCTCCAGATTTAATATGGACACCCTCTAAAATAACCGCATTTGCCCCCACCAGAACGTCATCTTCAATGATAACACCTACATTGCTGATCGGCTCTAACATCCCTGCAATCACCGCTCCTGCTCCGATATGAACCCGCTTTCCAATAATTGCACCACTACCAATTACCGCATTCATATCAATCATCGTATTTTCATCAATACTTACATTTAAATTGATAATTGCTCCCATTAAAACCACTACTCCTTGATTCAAAGTTACATGTTCACGGATGATTGCACCATATTCAATTCTTGCCTTACTCATCGCTATATCTTTTAATGGAATCATTGTATTCATTGAGTCAATTGACTTAAATAAAATAGTTAAATTATTTTCACTAACATAAGTTTGAATAATATAAGGATTGCCAATTACGATTGTATAATCATTTCCACTTAAACAGGTAAATAATTCAGACACAATCCTTCCCCTTATAATATAAATTCCACTACTTCCCTTTTCTTTCTTAAATGCATTATTTAAATCTATCATATTATCAATTCCTTTCTAGCCTATAATATGATAAAATAATACAGAATATGAGGTGATCAAGTGATTAAAAAAATTCTTAAGTTTTTATTATTTATTGTTATTATAATCGTTATCAGCATTGGTATCATCTTCTATGGAACTTATGTATCCGTAGAAAAAGTAAATTTAAACTATGAAACAATCACTTCATCTAAAATATCAAAGAATTTAGATAATCTTAAAATAGCTTTTGTTAGTGATATTCATTATAATCATTATATGAATCAAGAAAGATTAAAACCAATGATTGAAAAGTTAAATCAAGCCAACCCTGACGTGGTAATATTTGGTGGAGATATCTTTGATCATCCTGAAATAAATGCACCAACACCAGCTATACAAAGTGAGATTACAACTATATTAAGTTCAATCAAAGCCCCTTTAGGTAAATTTGCCGTCTTAGGCGAACAAGATTTAATGAATGAAAATGTAAAAGCGATGTGTGAACAAATACTATATAATAGTGATTTCGAACTATTAAGCAATCGAAGTGCAAGAATTCATAAAAATAGTATTGATTCATTTGCGCTTGTTGGTATTGATTCGCTGCTTGGTGGTACGCCTAATGTTGAAACAGCATTTACCAATGTATCGGATCAAGATTTTGTCTTATGTGTAAGTCATGCACCAGATGTAATATCACAACTACCGATGAATAACATTTCCTTATTGTTAGCCGGACACTCCCATGGCGGTCAAATAAAGATACCGTTTATTGGTCCTCTTAATAAAATTGAAGGTGCAAAGGATTATGTAAGTGGTACACATCATGTCAAAGGTGCAAAAGTACATATATCAAATGGAATTGGTACAACAAACAGTGATATTCGAATCTTTGCCCCAGCAGAAATATTAATTTATCGTCTTGTATCAAAATAGAGTAAAGAAAATACCGACTCAGCCGGTATTTTTTTATTGTTATTCTTGAATGCCTAATTCTTTTTCTAAATATTCATCGTAACTCATACGACGATCAATCAAACCATTCTCACTTATTTCAATAATCCGATTTGCAATGGTTGATAAGAATTGATGATCATGGGATGTAAAGATCAATTCTGATTTGTAAGCAATTAATCCGTTATTTAAGGCTTGAATTGATTCTAAGTCTAAATGATTAGTAGGATCATCCATCAATAATAAATTAGGTGCTTCTAACATGCTTTTGCTTAACATACATCTAGCTTTTTCTCCACCACTTAGTACGTTAACCGATTTTAATGGTTCTTCTCCACTAAATAACATTCTTCCTAAGAAACCACGGATGAAAGAAATATCATCAATTTTAGTATATTTTGATAACCAATCACAAATACTCTCTTTGCCGATAAAATAATTATTATTATCACGAGGAATATATGAAGTTGTTATTGTTTGTCCATAAGTAATACTACCCGCATCCGGCTCTACTTCTTTTGCCAATAATTTAATCAATAATGTCGTTAATAAAGGATCACCAATTAAAGCAATTTTATCACCTTTCATTAATGAAAAATCTATTTTATCAAATACTAAATTTCCATCCACCGATTTCTGTAAGCCCTCAACAAATAAAATTGATTTTCCGCTTTCACGTTCTGCTTTAAAATCAACAAAAGGATATTTTCGAGTTGATGGTTGTAAATCATCTAACGTGATTTTATCAAGTATTTTCTTACGTGATGTTGCTTGTTTCGATTTAGATGCATTGGCTGAGAATCGAGCAATGAAATCTTCCAATTCTTTTATCTTATCTTCTTTTTTCTTATTACCATCTTTTAATTGACGAGATATTAATTGAGAAGATTCATACCAAAAATCGTAGTTTCCTGCAAAGACTTGGATTTTTCCATAATCAACATCCGCAATATGCGTACATACTTTATTTAAAAAGTGACGATCATGAGATACTACAATAATCGTACTATCATAATTGATTAAAAAATTCTCTAACCATGCAATTGCTTTAATATCTAAGTTATTAGTTGGTTCATCTAGTAATAATGTATTTGGTTTACCAAATAATGCTTGAGCTAAAAGTACTTTTACTTTCTCACTACCAGTTAACTCTTTCATTAGTTTATCATGTTCAGTGCATTCTACCCCTAATCCAGTTAACAAAATAGCGGCATTACTCTCAGCATTCCAACCATCAAGATGTGCAAATTCTCCTTCAAGTTCACCCGCTTTAATTCCATCGGCTTCACTAAAATCTTCTTTCGCATAAAGTTCATCTTTTTCTTTCATAATTTTATAAAGTAATTCATTTCCCATCATGACTGTTTCAATTACATTTACTTCATCATATGCAAACTGATCCTGTTTTAACGTGAAAATAGTTTCTCCAGGATTAGTGGTAATGCTTCCTGTATCTGGTTCCAAATCACCACTTAAAACATTTAAAAAGGTTGATTTACCAGCACCATTTGCGCCAATTAAACCATAACAATTACCATCAACAAATTTAATATTTACATCTTTATATAAAGTTCTTGAACCAAATCGAACTGAGATATTATTTGCCTGTATCATATACGTCCTCCTATTTTTTACACATTTGCCATTATAACATAGCTTTCTGATTAAAGCCAACCTATAAAAACACTCAAGGCTAATGCCTTGAGTGCTAACTAACCTCTTAAGGTAACGTTAAGTTTTGTTTGTAAGTTACTAATAATGAGTTTTGTAACTTCATTAATCTCTTCATCACGTAAAGTTTTATCATTTGCCTGGAAACTAATGCTTAAAGCAATTGATTTATAACCTGGTTCAATATGTTCTCCTTCATATATATCGAAAACATTAACGCTGCTGACAACATGCTTACCACTTTTCTTAATCACATCAATGATATCACCTGCTTTTGTTTCAATGCTTGCTAATAAAGCAAGATCACGGGTAATGGATGGATATTTTGAAATTGGTGCAAATTTAATCTTGTTTCCTTGATTTTTAATTAATACTTCCATATTTAATTCAGCCATAACAACATGATTTAAATCGTAGTTTTTAGCCATCAAAGGATGAATTTCTCCAACAATTCCAAATAAGGTTTTTCCTACATAAATACAAGCACTCTTATAAGGATGGAAAGCTTTGGTATCAATCGTATTTTCTTTTACGACAATTCTTGTACCTTCAAAACCAAAGTGAGATAAAATATTCATTACCATTCCTTTTGCTGTGTAATAATCATTTGGAATCGTGATATTTTGCCAACGACTCTGTTGAAGTGGCCCACTCATAACAAAAGCAATTCGTTCTTCTTCAACATTTTGAGCATAAACACTACTGATTTCAAAGAATGCATTACCCTTTTGAGAACGATTTTCATTATAAGCTAAACTATCTAATAAACTAGGTAAGATTGAATTACGTACATATTTACGATCTTCACTCATTGGTGAAGCAAGTGAAACAACTTCCCCAGCAAGTGGCATTACTGCATCATTTAAATGTCTTTGTGAAACTAAAGTATAAGTTCTAGCTTCATATAAGCCTAAATCAGCAAGCGTACTACGAATCCAACGACGCATATTTTGGCGAGTATCCAATGCCCCCATCGTAGCACTCATGGTTGGTAGTGTACTTGTTAAACGATCATAGCCAATAATGCGAATGATTTCTTCCGCAATATCATTTTCAATTGCTAAATCTTGACGATAACTAGGAATTGTTACTTGCATCTGATTATCATGAATAATTGGTGATAAACATAAACGATTCATAACATCACTCATCTCATCTATTGTGAAATCTGTTCCAAGTAATGTATTAATATGCTCTGGTATTACTTCAATTACTGTTGGTTGATAATTAGTTTCACCATACTGAACGGTAGCTTCAATTGCTTTCGCATCGGCATATTTAATTAATAAATCAACAGCACGATCAATTGCTTTAAAAGGTGCTAATGGTTCAATTCCCTTTTGATATCGAATCGATGCATCACTTGTGATATTTAAACGACGTGATGTATTACGTATAGCTACATGATTAAAAGATGCTGCTTCAATAATGATTCCTTTGGTTGAAGTTTCAATCTTAGAATCATTACCACCCATAATACCAGCAATACCAATTGGCTTGTTTTGTGAAGTAATTATAATATCATCTTTTTCAAGTTGATATTCAACCTCATCTAATGCAGTATATACTTCTTCAATGTTATCTTTTACGGTTATTTCAAGAGCAGGAATTGCCGCTAAATCATAGAAATGAAGTGGCTGCCCTGTTTCTAACATAACTAAATTGGAAATATCAACCACATTATTAATTGATTTCATACCACTTGCAACTAATAATTCACTCATCCATTTTGGTGATTCTTTAATCGTTACCTGATTGATAACTTTTCCTAAGAAAAGTTTACATTTATCGCTTGTTGAACTAACTTTTAAGTTAGTTGGTGTTCCAATTTCACTTGCATGTTCACACTTTGGTAAAGAAACTTTTCGATTTAATACCGCTCCTGTTTCAATTGCCATACTCCATGCTGCCATACAATCATTACGATTTGGTGTTAATGAAACATCTAGTAAAGCATCATCTAATCCTAAATAAGTTAAAGGATCACTTCCAATAATGGCATCTTCTCCTAATATTTCAATCCCATTTTTTTGATCATCGCGTAAACTTTTAGAATCAACCCCTAATTCTAATAAAGAACAAATCATTCCATTTGATTCAATACCACGAATCTTACCTTTTTGAATCGTAAGTTGAGGTAATATTGCTCCTACTTGAGCAACAATAACTTTAATGCCTGCTTTAATATTAGGTGCTCCACAAACAATTTGTAGTGTTTGTGAATCAATATCAACACTACAAACATGTAAGTGATCACTATCTGGATGCATTTCACATGTTTTCACAAGACCAATTGTAAGCATTGTTCCTTGTGCTTGTTTTTCGATTCCTTCTACTTCTAAACCAGCATTAGTAATTCGATCCGCAATTTCTTCAATGGATTTATCTTCGATTTCCATATATTGGGATAACCATTTTTTCGATATATTCATATGATACCTCCTATTCAAAACGAGTGAACGTTTTTAAGAAACGTACATCGTTTGTGTAGAAATGACGAATGTCATCAATTCCATATTTCAACATTGCAATTCTTTCAACCCCTACACCAAAAGCGAAACCAGTGCATTTAGTTGAATCATAACCAGCCATTTCTAATACATTGGGATGAACCATACCAGCACCTAATATTTCAATCCAACCAGTTCCTTTACAAACATTACAACCTTTACCACCACAAATGTGGCAGGATACATCCACTTCTACACTTGGTTCTGTGAATTGGAAATAACTTGGACGAAAGCGAATCACACGACTTTCTCCAAACATTCTTTTCGCAATAAATTCAAGTGTACCTTTTAAATCAGCCATTGTAATATGTTCATCGACAACAAGTCCTTCACATTGTGTAAATTGATGAGAATGAGTTGCATCATCATCATCACGGCGATAAACCTTACCTGGACATATTACTTTAATTGGCAACTTAGGTGCAAATTTTTCTAATTGACGAGTCTGGATTGCAGTTGTATGCGTTCTAAGCAATATTTCTGGATTTATATAGAAAGTGTCCTGCATATCACGGGCAGGATGATCTTGCGGTATATTGGCACGTTCAAAGTTATAAAGATCCATTTCTACTTCAGGACCTTCAGCAACGCTGTAACCTAATCCAATAAATAAATCTTCTAATTCTTGTTGGACAACAACTAAAGGATGAAGTGTTCCTAATTCTTGTTGATAACCATCAAGAGTGATATCAATTTTATCCTTTTCTAATTTTTCATTTAATTCTTTACTCTCTAAGATAACCTTACGATCATCAATTGCTTCACTGATTGCCTTTTTAATATCATTAACTTTTTGACCAAAGGCAGGGCGATCTTCATTTGCTAAATCCTTCATCATTCCCATTACTTCTTGAATGGGACCTTTTTTACCTAAATAAAGAACTCGTAATTGTTGAAGTGAGAAAGCATCTTGACATGCTGCTATCTTTTCTAGTCCCTCTTCTTTAATATTTGCTAGTTTATCCATAAAACCATCCTTTCGACGAATAAAAAAATCGTCAAACCTGCAGGAACGCTTACGCGCGGTACCATCCTGCTTCATCTAACGACACACTTACTTTCATAACATGATAACCGTATGTACGGAAGGTGATTAACCTCACTCCTAGGTGAATTCATAAAGATGCTTTCAAAACAGCTTGCAGTCATGGCTGTTATTCCCTAATAAAAGTATTCTTTATTACTAGTCCTAATCAAAGTTTTAACTTCTATATTATAGAGCAATGAATGACTTTTGACAATAAAGAAAATCAAAATTGAATTATGAAGTAATAAAATCAATAATGAAAGGCATTGCATTCCCTCCATAATCCTTGTTTCTAATAAATTCATGATAACCATCCTCAATAAGAATACGTTGCTTATCATTTGATTTAATCTTATGAAAAACAATTTTCGATGTCATGACTGGTATTACTTCATCTGCACTTCCCTGTAGAATTAAAGTAGGAAGTTCTACTTCCTTCATACTACTTCTTAAATAATGAACTAATTTAATAAATTCTCTTAAATGAGCAGCATCTAAAACTCGCTCATCAACATAATGTTGAAATGAGTTATCTTTACTAAACATCATTTTTATCATTCTCTTTGTATAACGATATCCACTATCTAGTCCAAAATAATAAAATGCTGGTGAAATAAGGATTAATTTTTTAATTGGTAATAAACGACTTAAATAAGTTGCGATAACTCCACCCATAGAAAAGCCCATTAATATTACATCATATTCTTTACAATAAGGTAGGATTTCATGATATGCTGTTTTAACCCAATCTTGCCAATTAGGTTTCTTAATTTCATCAAATAATTCAAAGCGATAAAAATTTAGATGTCTTTTTTCAAATTCAATTGAAATAAAATCAAAATCTTCTTTTCGCATTCGTCCAAAACCATGAATGCCAATTATCATTATTTCTTTCATTTTAATCCTTTCTAAAATGATACATACAGATACCTGCAGCAACAGCAACATTTAATGATTCAAATTGATTCATTTCAATAATAATATTCTGATCACATATATTTAATAATTCAGGATGAATACCATTTCCCTCATTACCAAAGACAAGTGCTACTTTATTGCTTTTTTCAATGGTTGATAAACCTTTACTTGACTTTAAATCCGTTGCATAAACTGGAATTTTTTCCTCTTTAATCAAAGGAATAATTTTAGTTAAGTCTTGTCTTAAAACAGATAGATGAAAAATAGCACCTTGTGTAGAACGAACGACTTTTTCATTATAAACATCTGCGCTAGCAAGTGATAAAATAACCTGGTCAAAGCCAAAAGATAAAGCACTACGAATCATTGTTCCAACATTACCTGGATCTTGTACATCATCTAATAAGATAATCCGATGACCAAGTTTTTTTATATTAATTGGAAAATGAACTTGGGCAATTATATCACTTCCTGAAACACTACTTGATATCTTCTTCATAATTTCATCATTTACTTCATAAATAGGATATTCATGATATGGGTGATCAAAACCTTTTTTCACAATGATACATTCAATTAATCCAGCTTTTTTAGCTTCTTCAATTAGATGCATTCCTTCAACTAGAAACATTTGATCCAATTCACGATATTTCTTTTCTTGATAACGAACCCATTGTTTAACTTTATCATTATTTTTAGATGTAATTTCCATATTGTTTTCTCCTGCTTTTCTTGTTTCATTATATCATAAACAAGGTAGTTACATACATCTTAGTTAGATTACTCTTACAAAATATTGTTTTATGATAAGAACTATTTGTCTATAATTTTTAAACATAAACCAATTTTTATTCATTATATTTAGTAACCTATAAAAAAATGAAGTCAAATTTTCTTAATTTCTTGTTTCCTTACGATTAAATACTATTTAAGGTAGATATTATAAATTGTTACTGATATAATTAAAACACTATTGATTTATAAAGGGGTATGATTATGAAAGAAAAAATGAGTAAGATGCAAATTATTTCTTTATCTTTAACATTGTTTGCAATGTTCTTTGGAGCAGGAAATATGATATTTCCACCAGCAATGGGAGCGTTAGCTCAAGGTGGTTATTTATGGGCACTAGCCGGATTCATTGTAACCGATGCTGGTATTGCCATTTTAGCAATTATTGCGATTGTAAATGTTGGAAGTAGTTTTGATGATTTAGGTAATAAAGTTGGAAAGCGTTTTGCCTTAGTCTTTAGTATTATTATCTATTTATTAATTGGTCCATTATTTGCATTACCAAGATGTGGTAGTGTTTCTTTTGAAATGGGAATTGCACCAATTACTAGTGGTTTTATGTCAACTGGTATTTCATCAATCATTTATACAGCCATTTTCTTTGGTTTAACTTATTTATTATCGATGAATAAAAATAGGATTGTTGATATTATTGGGAAAATATTGACTCCATTATTATTAGTATCAATTGCATGCATCTTTATTGCGATGCTAGCAAGTCCCCATGTACCTTTAGTTGCCCCTGATCCAAGTTATCAAAATGCTCCTTTCTTTAAGGGGTTAATCGAAGGTTATTTAGCATTAGATGGGCCTGCTGGTTTAGTGTTTGCGATTGTCGTTATCGAATCAGTTAAAAGTTACCATATTAAAGAGCGTAAAAATATTATCAAATATACAGCAATTTCAGGCTTATTAGCTGCCTTATTCTTAGGTGTTGTCTATTTTGCCTTAACCTACATTGGTGCCCATAGTATTGGTCTTGGTTCTTTTTCAAATGGTAGTCAATTACTTAATGCCGTTTCTAATTCGCTTCTTGGTTCTTGGGGACGTTTAGTACTTGGAATTGCGGTTATTTTAGCATGTCTAACTACTTCAATTGGCCTAGTAACTTGTTTCGCAGATTATTTTCATAAATTATTACCAAAGTATTCCTATCATACAATTGCAGCAATTGTTTGTATCTTTTCATTTATAATTGCCAATGTTGGTTTAACAACCTTAATCACTTATACTCTACCAATTCTAATTATGTTATATCCAGTTTCAGTTGTTTTAATGATAGTATCCTTCTTTGATAAGAAAATTAATAATGCGAAAGAAGTATATATTATATCCATGTCATTTGCTTTCTTTGTATCCTTCTTTACTGGCATGGATAGTTTATCGATTCATTTAGGTGGTCTTCATGATTTCATCGCAAGCTTACCTTTCTATGATTTGGGTATTGCTTGGATTATTCCATCGATCTTCGGTGCCTTTTTAGGATTGTTACTTTCAAAATTTAAAAGGGCAAAAGAAATAACACTATGATTAACATTATGACTCCCGGTCCTACCAAGGTAAGAGAAAATGTACGAATAGCACGAAGTGAGATGTGTACAAATCCCGATTTAGATGAGTCCTTCTTTACCTTTTATCATAACTTATGTAATGATATTTCAACGATCTTTCATAGTAAAAATCCTTCTTTTATCTTAGCTGGTGAAGCAATGTTAGGATTAGAAGCTAGCGTTGCCTCGCTGTGTGAAAAAGATGATCGCATTTTAGTTATAAGTAATGGTATCTTTGGTCGTGGCTTTGTCGATTTAGTAAATATATATGGCGGTAATTGCATCTTATATGAAAGTGATCCGCTTTGCGGTATTGATCCAATTCAATTAGCTGCTTTCTTAAAAAAAGATGCTAATTTTAAATTTGCTACGATTGTCCACTGTGATACACCAAGTGGTGTATTGAATCCAATTGAAATAATTTGTCCCTTACTTCATCAATATGGCATTATAAGCATCGTAGATAGCGTCTCATCATCGTTTAGTGTTGATATTGATGTAGAGAAGTCAATGATTGATATCTTGATAGGAGGCTCACAAAAGGCTTTAAGTGCCCCTCCAGGTTTAACTATTCTTACGATTAGTGAGACTGCATTTCAATTAATGAAACAGCGTAAGACACAAATTGCTTCTTTTTATTGTAATTTACTTAATATGAAAGATTATAATACAAACAAAGCATTTCCCTATACAATGCCAATCTCTGATATAAAAGGATTAAGTGTTGCCATACAAAATTTCAAAGAGGATACAACCGTATTTCTTAGACATCAAGCAATCGCCAAAGCAACAAGAGAAGCAATCGTTGAATATCGGTTATCTCTATATTTAAAAGATCAATATTCACCAAGTGTTACCGTAATTAATGTACCTGATACAATCAAAAGTGATGATATTTTAAATACGATGATTAGCGATCATCAAATAATGATTGCTGGCTGTTTTGATGTATTAAAAGATAAAGTAATAAGAATTGGTCATATGGGAGAAAATGCCAATATTGAAGATATGGTTTTAACCTTATCTGCCCTAGATCAAACACTTCATAAACTTGGATTTAAAGGCAATGGAAATCTAAGTGAAATATTCATAAATAATATGAATAAAGAAAAAACAAGTATCTAAGTATACTATGATAATCTCATAGTATGCATTTACCTGTTTTTTTTATAGATTTAATATTCAAATATAAAATGTTCTAATTCTTATTCGTAATAACTTTATTGCCAAATAAGTAAGATTACGATTGTTGATACAACAGCAAAGATTATGCTAGTTTTGGTTATTGAAGTACCGTCATCTTTATGATTTACTCGGTAGTCATAATCCAGACACGCTAACCAAGCAAAATTATCGATGAGCGCCATAATTTTATCACTGATCATATTGTTTTCATTAAGAATTATCGTTGATAACCAAATCCCGATTAATACAACCGTTGATATCACATGTTTTTTTACAAAATCTATCGTAGTTGATTTCATTAATATGCCTCTTCTTTCTTATAATAAACATTTGAAAATTAAAATTAACCAAATTCAAGAAGAACTATTTTATTGCCAAAAAAGTAAGATAAAAATTGTTGATACGCTAGCAAGAATTAAGGTAGTCTTAACTCTTGAAGAAATATCCTCTTTATGATTTACTTTATCATCATAATAATAAGACACAAACAATGCAGAATTATCGATGAGCATCATAATTTTATTACTAATCATATTATTTTCTTTAAGAATTAACGTTGATAACCAAATCACTGTTAAAAAAACAAATGATATTACATGTTTTTTTATAAAGTCTATCGTAGTTGATTTCATTAATATGCCTCTTCTTTCTTATAATAAATATTTGAATAAACTAAACATCGCTAAAGTTGAACCATAATAAAAATTAGTATCATCCCTTGTAACTGATCTATTAAAACATTTTATAAAAGCATCAGTATTTTAAATGAACTTTTTTAAAAGTGAGTATATAGCCTCAAGCAAAATATTATAATTCTAGTCTTTAATAGGTTCTGTTAATTTCACTCCCCTCAATTAGAACTCTTTACCCATACCCACTGATAACATCAGTATACGCTTATTAATAAGGTTTGCAATGATTTCGTGTAAAACAAAACGAGTTGCATTTTACGTATCATAAATTCTTTCCTTACCACATAAAGGCAGGACATCATAAACGATATCCTGCCTTTAATTCTATTTAATGATGATTACGAAGCGACCAACCTCCATCGCTTCGGGTGTTCCCATTATTTTTAATTAAAATCATAACTTGCGTTTTATTTGGATCATTTAAATCATGAAGAATTGATAATCGTTTATGACCATCCAAACAATAGTATTGCTGATCTAATATTTCCACATGAATTGGAAAACTACAGCCAATTCTTTGAACACTTTCATAAAGTTGCAAATCATATTCTTTTGGTTGATAGTGAATCAAATGATAATCTAAATAAGTAACTTTCATTTATATTCCCGCTTTCAATTTCTTTATGAAAAAAGGGTACAATTTATGGTACCCTTTATAACTATTTACTTAATACTTTATGACAACGATCACACAAGCCATCTTCTCTTGTACTTTCGCTAATATTCCAACAACGTGGGCAAACAACACCCTCACATTTCTCAACACTAACACCGCAAACAGCATATTGTTGAAGAGTAGCATTTGTTAAAGTAGCACGTGATACAATTAACCATTGAGCAAGTTTATCCCCTAAGATATCATCAATCAATGCCTTATCTTTATCACTAACATTAACATAAACATGAGCTTCTAATGACTTACCAATTACTTTATTATTACGTGCATCTTCTAATGCTTTAAAGATATCACTACGGATTTCCATTAAACGATTCATTTTCTCGACAATAATTTCTTCATCTTCAAAATGCATTGATTTCGCAAATTCACCTAAATGAATGGATTCATTTTCCGCATGGAATAAATCGTTGATTTCTTCCGCTGTATGAACTAAAATAGGTGCCCATAAACGTAATAAGGTATCAACCGCATAATATAAAACGGTTTGTACTTGACGACGACGTTTATCATTTTGTTTTTCAATATATAAGATATCTTTTGTAAAGTCACAATAATAACTTGATAACTCATTTGTCATTAAATTTGTAAGTGATGTTGTGATATCAGAAAAACGATATTCATTATAAGCTTTAATCGCTTTATCATTTGCCTGTGATATACGAATTAACATGTATTTATCAATTAATGGTAATTCACTTATATCTTGTAAATCATCTTTACCAAAATCTTCTTCATTTAAATTACCCATCATGAAACGGAAGGTATTACGAACCTTACGATAACTTTCCGCACATTGTTTCATAATATCATCACTCATACTACAATCTGCTTGGTAATCAACACTAGTTGCCCACATCCGTAAGATATCGGCACCAAAGTTCTTGGTAATGTGACTTGGTGATACGGCATTCCATTGACTCTTTGACATTTTAACGCCTTTACCATCCATGATAAAGCCATGACTTAATACTTGGCGATAAGGTGATTCACCATGATAAGCAGTTCCAATAATCAAAGATGAATTGAACCAACCACGATATTGATCACTACCCTCAAAATATAAATCAGCAGGATAACCTAAACCACTGGCTTGCATACAACTAGTATGAGATGAACCTGAATCAAACCAAACATCCATCGTATCACTTTCTTTTATGAAAATACCATTTGGTGATCCACTATGTGTATAACCTTCTGGTAATAAGTCTTTGGCATCTTTTTCAAACCAAGCATTACTGCCCTCTTCTGCGATAATCTTCTCAATATGTTCAAATACTGCTTCTTCCATAATTGGTGTCTTATCTTCCGCATAAATAATCGGAATTGGTACACCCCAAGCCCGTTGTCTAGAAATACACCAATCTCCACGATCACAGATCATATTATGCATTCTTGTTTGACCCCAAGTAGGAACCCATTTAACTTTATCTATTTCATCTAGTAAGGGTTGACGAATCTTATCAATAGATGCAAACCACTGCGTTGTTGCACGGAAAATAATTGGCTTTTTTGTACGCCAATCATGAGGATATGAATGGGTAATAAACTCTAATTTCAATAATACACCTAATTCATCTAATTTCTTAACAACGGTTTTATTCGCGTCATCAACAAATTGACCTTCTAAAAATTCTCCGGCTTCACTAGTTAAACAACCCTTTTCATCAACTGGACAAAAAGCTGGTAAACCATATTTCATTCCTACATTAAAGTCATCAACACCATGCCCTGGGGCTGTATGAACACAACCAGTACCAGCATCAGCAGTAACATGATCCCCTAAAATAACTAAAGAAGTTTTATCTAAGAAAGGATGTTTTGTGGTAATTCCTTCTAATTCTTTTCCTTTAAATGTTTTAAGAATTTGCTTTTCTTTTAACTCAAATTTTTCCCATAAAGAATCAACTAATTCTTCCAATACAATATACTTACCTTTTTCACTTTGTACCAAAGCATAAGTGAAACGCTCATTTAAACAAATCGCTAAGTTAGCAGGTATTGTCCAAGGAGTAGTTGTCCAAATAATAAAGGAAACATCATCATTTAAAACACCTTTTCCATCTGCTACAGGGAAAGACACAAAGATGGTTGGACTTTTAACATCTTTATACTCAATTTCAGCTTCCGCCAAGGCAGATTCACTTGATGGACTCCAATAAACAGGTTTTAATCCCTTATAGATTAAACCATCCATTGCCATATGAGCAAAAATATCGATTTGTTTTGCTTCATATTCTTTCTCAAGCGTAATATAAGGATGATCATAATCCCCAGTTACTCCAAGTGATAAAAAGCCTTCTTTTTGTTTTTCAACTTGTTCAAGTGCATATTCATAACAAAGTTTACGAAAATCAGCAACGCTCATCGTTTTACGATCATGACCAAGTTTAGTAATCGCATGTTCAATTGGTAAACCATGTGTATCCCATCCTGGTATGTAAGGAGTATTAAACCCCATCATAAAGTGAGAACGAACAATTACATCCTTCAATGCTTTATTTAAAGCATGACCAATATGAATATCCCCATTGGCATAAGGAGGACCATCATGAAGTACAAACGACTTTGCATCTGCATGCTTAGCCATCATCTTTTCATAAATATGTTCATCTTTCCATCTTTTTTGCATCACTGGTTCTTTACTAGGTAATTTACCTCTCATTTCAAAATCAGTTTTTGGCATTAATAATGTGTCTTTGTATTCCATCGTTATTTCCTCCTAATAAAAAAACATCCCTATCGCTAAGGACGTTCAACACGCGGTACCACCTTAGTTCATACATCAAATGACATATGCCCTCTTACTTCGTAACGGGAAGATCCGAATTTTCTTACTATACCTTCAGAAAATCAGCTTGTAAAGTGATATCAATCAAATTTCATCCTAATCTTTCAGCAATTGATTAAGTCTCTAAAATGAAATATTTGCTTGCTTTGTCTTTACGCATCGCTTTTATAAAACGTTATTAAACTTCAGGAATAATTGGAACTTCAAATGCTTCTAATGCTTTACTTAAAGCATTTAATTGTTCCTTCATATTTCCTTTCAACTCATAAGCTTCATTTCCTAACTTAGCAATTTCTAATAAAATCGTTCTTGCTGTCATTAAAGCTTCTTTCACAATGATATCAGCATTAACATTTGCTGTATCAACGATCATGTTTGCCTCTTTTGTTGCCATATGAGCCATTTCATCTGCTGCTTTTTCCTTTGCAGATAAACCTTCAACAACAAATTGATACTTGTCTTTGATTGTCTTAAGTTGCTCACTTGCTTCATTTGCACGCTCTCGATACATTTCAACCTTGCGGTTAAGCATCGCCAACTCTTGATCCATCTCGTTTAATTTGTCATCCACTTGATAACGGTTATAACCTTTACGCATGGTGTCAAATGTAACTTTTCCCATGAATCAATCGCCTCCTTATCGATACGTTCCAATTGAAACTACATAATTTCCCTTTTTACTCATTCGATCCGTCATTAATAATTTAAAACGACCATAACCACGAATTGAAATAGTACTATTATTATTGCATACTCTATCACAATCTTCAAGTATTACCTGATTGATTTTCACAAATCCACTCTTAATTAATGCTTGTGCTTTACTGCGTGATAACTTAGTAATCGAAGCAACTACCACATCACATCGACATGACGTAAGAAGCTTCTCATCCCAAACAATATCTGCAGAAAAATTTATGTTACATACCATTTGTTGAAATTCAATAGAAGCACGATTAATTCTAGTAACTGTTTGGATAATATAATTCATCATTTCTTTCGTTGTGAAAAGATAAATATGACCATCTATTACATGAATATCACCAAAACTATCTCTTACAATACCTGCATTCATTAAAGCTCCTAGTACATCACGATGATCAATTGTATGATAGTTAGTATCATATTTTGCCTCTAACATGAACACATGTTGTTCTACAATATCACTACCAATGATTGCTCTTTTAGATTCGGCATTTTCATAACCACCATCAAAATAATAAAAACTACTTTTACCAATCACTTGTTGAACAATTAACTGTTTATCTGGCGTCAAAAAAGGTGTAACAATCAACTTGTGTCGTTTTTTTGATTGACTTAACCAATCTTGAATACGAGCAACAAATTCTTCATTACCACCTATTTGCTTAAAAGAATTAAAATTCACTAATCTTCTTCGCTACTATCAAGTGAGATTTCACCATGAACACCGATATTTTTTGGTGTACATAAAATCACATTATGACCAATTTTTTGAATGCTACCATCTAATGCGAAAATTACTCCTGTTAGAAAATCAATCGTTCTTTGTGCATACTCTCTTTGTAATTTGTGTAAATTCACAACAGCTGCACGATTCTCTTTTAAACGACGTGCTACTTCTTCTGCTTCGTCAAAAGAACGTGGCTCAAATAATACCATTTTTGTGTCTGATGTTACTTTCGCAAGATTTTTTGATTGTGAAGTTTCATAATCAGAAATTGAAGCTGCTTCGTTTTCATCTAATTCCAATACATCGTCATCATCACTTTGAGACACGAATTCTCTAATTTTTTGGCTGATACCCATAAATGTATACCTCCTATACGATGGGTATATTATATCATAAACTAACGATAGAGAAACACTTTTGATTCAACTTTTAACCTAGAAAATACTAATTTTACGTTAATTTCGATAAGAATAACGATTATTTGATTCATTATCGAATTAAAATGACATCTTCCCCGATTGAAGTTATGTGATCAATCCTTATACATACTTCACTACTTGGGAAAAACCAAGGAAATAATTTATTAAATATTCTCCCTTTTTTCATTACGATAAATGCCTGAATACAATAATCATGGTTGTTCAATTCACAATCGCGAACATAACCAATAATTTCTCCAGTATCAACATTTACGACCTGTTTTTCACTTAATTCACTTAAACGCATTCTATCACCTAATCTATTCTATGTAACTTTCTATTTGTTTATGTTTAATCAAAATTTTTCCGTAAGATGGCAATTGCATTTTTTTCTAAACGTGAAACCTGTGCTTGTGATATACCTAACTCTTTCGCAATTTCACTTTGTGTCATATCATCATAAAAACGTTTTTGAATTATTCCTCGTTCTTTACTATTTAATGCTTTCATACTATTATTTAATGCCATAACATTACTCATAATTGCAATTTCATCTTTATCATCTTTTATTTGATCCAGTAACAATAACTCATCTCCATCGCGATTAAAAATAGGCTCAAAAATTGATATCACTGATTGTACTGAATCAAAAGCATCAACAATATCCTTCTCTTTAACATCTATTTGCTCTGCTAAGTAAGCAAGTGAAGGTTCTTCTTGATGCTCATGAATGTATTGTTCTTTTAGTTTAAATGCTTTATATGCAATATCTTTTAAATGTCTTGATACACGAATTGCTTGATTATCTCTTAAATATCGTTTAATTTCACCCATAATCATCGGGACTGCATAAGTAGAAAAACGTACTTCATGCTTTAAATCAAAGTTATCAATTGATTTAATTAAGCCAATACAACCAACTTGAAACAAATCATCCATATTGTCACATCTTAATGAAAAGCGTTGAACAATCGATAACACTAATTTTAAATTACCTTGAATTAAAATATCCTTTGCATCTTTGTTACCTGCTTGTAAAGAAATAAACAATTCCTTCATTTCCTTATTTGTTAATACCTTTAACGCTGCTGTATTAACCCCACTTATCTCTACCTTATAACGACTCATGACACGCCTCCTAGTAATACAAGAAGTTTGCCCATTTCATCGTTGTTTATAATCAATTATGGTTTGGTAAATGTTGTCAGTTGTTATGTTTCATTTGATTTTTAAGTTTAAGAATAATTCTTTTTTCTAATCTTGAAATATAAGATTGTGATATTCCTAATCTTAATGCAATATCCTTTTGTGTTAATTCTTCATGTTCAATTCCATAACGCATTTGTAAAATAGCTCGTTCTCGCTCTTTAAGGCAAGCCATTGCTGCTAGTAATTCTCTTTTATTTTCATTTGCTTGCACCTCTTTTGTGACAATATCATCGGGAGTTCCTAAGATATCACTAAGTAATAACTCATTTCCATCATAATCGACATTAAGTGGTTCATCAAAACTTACTTCAATGCGACGACGATTCTTTTTACGTAAAAACATTAAGATTTCATTTTCAATGCAACGACTAGCATAAGTTACCAGTTTAATATTTTTATCTCGTTTAAAAGTATTAACTGCTTTAATTAAGCCTATACTACCAATTGATATTAAATCTTCCATAAATATTGGATTGCTTTCATATCGCTTTGCAATGTAAACAACCAGTCTTAAATTATGTTCAATTAAAGTAGCTCTTGCCTCTAAATCACCATTTTCAAAGGCAATCATTGCCGCCAATTCCTCTTCTTTTTTTAGAGGTTGAGGTAGTACATCATTTCCTTGAATATAAAATGTATCCAAACAATCTTTTCTTACAAACATAAAGTTCCATATTCTATTGAACCATTTCATCTTATCACCCCATCGATATATTATGAACATTAAGCAGACAATCACAATGAATTGGAAGTGTTAACTTACCAATACAACTAACCAATACTTTCTGTTTTTTAAAACCATTCACTTTTAATGAAACCGGTACTGCTTGAATCTTAGTCTTCGCATTCATTGTATTCATCACTATCAATTCTATGTTATCTTTTTTAAGATATTCCTTATATTTTAAGTCAATGAATATAATTGGAAGATGATGATGACAAAGCATATTTCCACTATCTAAATAACCTCTTAAACGAATCGTTTTATTAGGAAAATATAAGGTAACATTATATAAGTATTGAAGTTCAATTAAAACTGATTTCCATTTTCTATGAATAGCAATCATTATAATTAAGATTATGACCCATTGAACAATAATCATTTGATTATTTAATGGTAAATAATATACAAATAAGTGAAAACTACCCTTAAATATTAGATAATCACTATAAGAAATAAGAAAACGTAATACGAGCGTTAATAAATATACTTTATATTGTCTTTTAAAACAGTAAAGTAATGAAAGTATCTCAATTAAAAGCATTATAATCCATGCCTGTGAGCCCCATAAAAGCACACTGGCAAGCGAAACACTAAATGCATAGACAAGAATATCAAAATACTTTAAAGGGTGTAGTTGCACGTAGGATGCGATTAAAACACTCAGTATTATAATTAAACTATTATTAATTATGGCTACTTCAATATAAGACTGCATTCCTTCACCTTCCCTTTCGTATTATAAAACTTAATCCATTCATAATTTGTCATAAACAATCGATTATTATTTCTTGACACAACAAATTAAAAGCCAAAAAAAAGACGTAAACTAAATTCATTTACGTCTCAGGTTGTTGACAAACTACCTTTTGAGAAAAATACGAGGTTAACGATTTCTAAAAGTGGGTA
>JAVWEY010000018.1:0-33775 GCA_036641395.1 Erysipelotrichaceae bacterium | reverse complement strand
TATTTAATAATAAAGCAATAAATTAGAAAGGAGAAGTATGATATCTGTATCAAGTGTACAAGAATATCATACAAGAAAGGAGAAGTATGATATCTGTATCAAGTGTACAAGAATATCATACAAGAGTGTGTAATTTCATTTGAAGAGCTTGGCAAATAAGTAGTGAATCAACTTTGTCGTTTTTGGTATCAGGATTTAAAACCTTACGTAACTGAGCCGTGCGGTAAGGATTGATGATGCCGCAATTGAAATCTCTAGAGGAAAAATAACTGCTTAAATTATTTGCGTAGTGAGCAGTAGATTCAAAACCAATTAAGATTTCGGTTTTCTCAAATTGAGAAAGGATAGATTCTAGTTCTTTAAAACTAGCGAGATCATTCTTAACTAAGAATGGAGAGTAAAGTACTTCACCATAATCTGTGGTGATAGCACAGTAGTGATTGTGTTTGGCAATATCGATGCCTACATAGATCATAAAAAAGACCACCTTTCATTGGACACAGTGATACAAATCCATTGGTGATCTATTCTAATACTCTTGCTAGATATAAAAGTTCTATAACTTATCCAACCAATCAAAAATTAAATAGGCCAATGGCAATAGTCTCCTTACAGTAGTTAAACTACAGAAAAAATAGAGAGTACACGTGTCTATTTAATAATAAAGCAATAAGTTAGAAAGGAGAAGTATGATATCTGTATCAAGTGTACAAGAATATCATACAAGAACATAAGTGTATAAAAAAGAAGATATTCGTGAATTGCTACCTAAAGTAGCAAGAGAAAAATTTGATGATATTGTGTTAAGCAGGGTTTTAGGTGCTAATGCTCATATTAAATTAATTGGTGAAATACTAATTGATATTTCAAATGATTCTTTTATCAACAGTGATGTAATGTTAGAAAATATTGGGCTAGTTGCAAATTTTTTCAAAGAAACAAGAGGTCAACAAAGTAGAGCGATTTATAATGCTATAAATCGTTTTACTTGTGGATTTGATAAATTAAAATTGAGTAACAAAGAAGAAATTATAAATACTGTTTACAAACAAATTTCTAATTATGAAAAGTTTGCTAAAGAAGATATTGATACTTTGGTTTCTTACGGAGTTAATCTTTGTGAGAATATGACCAAAATAATGGTTTTTGATTATTCTAGTACCGTGAATGCGTTTTTGAAAGTTTTACCTGCTAATATAGAAATATATATTCCGGAGAGTAGAGCATTAGATGGTGGAAGACCGTTCGTTGCAACAGCAGTAGAGGCTGGTCATATAGTACATTTTATTCCTGATACTACAATGATGTCAGCACTTAAAGAGTGTCAAGCTGCATTTATGGGAGCCGAAACAATTTATCCTGATGGAACAGTATTTAATACAATTGGATCTGATGTTTTATCAGTAATTTGCGAGTATTTAAAAAAACCTTTGTATGTTCTAACTCCTCTTATAAAAGTAGATACCAGACCTACTAAAGGCTATGTTAGATTATCATCAATGCCATTTGATTATGGCGATAGACTAGCATCACATTGGGATAGTGATATTCGTTCAAAAGTTGATTTTAGTGGATTTAAATTACTTGAAATTAATGCTAATAAGATAACATCATTTATCACAGAAAAAGGTATAATTCCACCTGCTTCACTGTATTATATCTCTATGGAATACGCATCAAATTTAGAAGGGAATGATAAAAATGAGTATTAATAAAAATAGTTTTCCTTTGGCATTATGTATGATTCAACCTGAGCCATTTCCAGGAAGTTTCAGAAATCAAGGTATGTCTTTTCAAGAGGTAATGGATTTGTCAATCAGTGAAGTTGAGATGATATCAAAAATGGGTTTTGATGGCTACATTATTCAAAATCGAAATGATGCACCAATTCAACAAGTTGCAAATGCAGAAACTATTGCTTATATGAGTGTATTATCATATGAATTAAGAAACAGATTTCCAGATTTAATTCAAGGGATTTTGGTTGATTGGGATGGAGTAGCATCCTTAGCAGTTGCAGATGCAACTCAAGCTGATTTTATTCGAATTGAACATACCTATACTGGAGTTGAAGTAGGATATGCTGGACTAATGCAAGCACAATGTGTTGATATTTGTAATATGAGAAAAAGAATCAACTCAAAAATGTTAGTGTATGCAGATGTTCAAGAAATTCACTATGAACAACTTGGTGGTAAAAAAATTGCTGATGCAGCGTTTGATACAATTTATAATGCATTCGCCGACGGTTTATTTATAGGTGGTAGTACTTTAGATGAAAGCATACAGATTTATAAAGATGTTCGTAAGAGATTAGGAAATGATGTTCCATTATTTTTAAGTGCAGGATCTACAGGCGATAATATTGAAGAAATTTTGGAATACTATGACGGTGTTAGTGTAGGTACTTGGATAAAAAATGGTAATATGAAAAATCCAATTGATCCAATTAAAGCGAAGATGTTTATGGATAAAGTAAGAAACTCGAGAAATAAAAGAAATAGAGAAAATTAGAGCAGTTATCTGCTTTTAAAGTTGAGAGGTTAATATATGATTGGTTTAATAGTTATGGGACATGGTAATTTTGCAACTGGTATGACTTCTACGCTTACCTTAATTGGAGGTGAGCAAGAGTCATATGCTTGTATTGATTTTGTAGAAGGTGATGCTTTTGAAAACTTGCAAGAAAAACTTTCGGAAGTAATAGAATCTATGAAGAATTGTGAACGAATTTTAATTCTTTGTGATTTAGATGGAGGATCACCATATAAAGCAGCATTAATGAGTATATTTAATGCATCAAATATTGATTTGATTTCAGGAATTAATTTTCCACTTTTGTTAGAACTTAGTTTAGGTAGAAATTATACTGAAAATGTTGATGATTTTATCGACCAAGCAATAAAAAATTCAAAAGAAAGTTTTAAAAAATTTGATAAGCAAAGAATGAATGGATTGTAAATGAAATTATTAATAAAAAATGGTATTGTCCTGACCGAAGAATATGAAATTAACGCAGATGTTTTAGTTGAAAATGAAACAATTAAGACTATTGGTAATAATTTGACCGAAGAAGTTGATGTCATTTATGATGCAACTAATAAATATGTCTTTGCAGGGGGTGTTGATGAGCACACTCACTTTGGTTCATTTAATAGCATGTCCTTCGAAACATCATTAGCTGCTGCAATTGGTGGGACCACGACTATTGTTGATTTTGTACCTCAAAATAAAAATGAAACTTTAATTGAAGCAATAAACAGACATAAGGAAATAGCTATGCAAAATTCATATGTTGATTTTGCTTTTCATAGTATGTTAATGTCTGTTAATGATAAATCATTAGCAGACATTAAAAATTTACCCAAATATGGTGTTGTGAGTTTAAAAATGTTTATGGCTTATAAAGGAACACCATATTATGCAAGAGATGAAGATATTATTAAAGCTATGAAAATTGCAAAAGAATATGGAATCACCTTTATGTTGCATGCAGAAGATTCAGATATAATTGATTTAAAAACTAAAGAATTGTTAGATAAAAATTTGATCACTCCATATTATCATGCTATAGCAAGACCGAATATTTCGGAGGTAGAGGCTGTAAAGAGAGCAATTGAATTTGCAAATAAGGTAAATATTCCTCTGTTTTTTGTTCATATATCTACTAGTGAAGCATTGGATTTAATTCAAACTGCTAAACAAAATGGAAGTCCGATTTTCTGTGAAACTTGTACACATTATCTTACATTGACAAAAAAAGATTTGAAGAAAAAAAATCTTGAAGGTGCTAAATTTATATGTTCCCCGCCTTTAAGAAATCAAAAAGACATTAATCAATTATGGAACGGGATAAACAACGGATTAATTGAGGCAGTAAGCTCAGATCACTGTGCAGTCAAAGGTGGTTTTAAAGAAAAAATTAATAATTATACTAATTTTTCAAAAGTTCCAAATGGCATTCCTGGTGTTCAAAATCGCCTTGAAATATTATGGAACGAAGGAGTTTGTAAAGGTAGGATTACACGCACAGATTTTGTTCGTATTTTTTCTAGTAGACCCGCAGAGATTTGCGGATTAGATAATAAGGGAAAATTATTACCTGGATTTGATGCAGATATTGTGATATTTAATCCTAATCTATCACATACGATTTCTGATCAAGATTCTTTTGAAGGTATTGATTATTCGGCATTCAATGGCTTTAAAGTGAGTGGTTCGATTGAAAAAGTAATATTGAGAGGTAAGCTTATTGTGGATAATGGAAAATATGTTGGGAATAAAAATGGACAATTCATTTTTGAAACTCCTAATGCATACTGTTATCAGAAAAAGAATATGAATTTATAAATGAATATCGTATATATATTAATCTATATTGTGATTTTCTTCTATTCTAAAAAACTATCTTATTAATTATAAAGTATTCCTTTATTCTTCATGTTATAATTAAAGTGGTTTATAGAAAGGCTAGTGTTTATGAAGACAATAAAGGTAGTTGCAGCAATCATAAAAAAAGATAATCAAATATTGATTGCCCAAAGATTAAAAGGCGATTTTGAAGGCTTATGGGAATTTCCTGGTGGCAAAATTGAAGCAAATGAAAGTAGCCAAGAGGCATTGAAAAGGGAAATTAAAGAAGAAATGGAACTTAATATTGAGGTAGGGAAGCAACTTATTATCGTACATCATACATATGAAAAATTTATTCTTAATATGAAATGCTTTCTATGTTCTTTAGTAGATACCAATATAATTCTTCATGATCACAAGGCCATTAAATGGATTAATATTGATATCGATATCGATTCAATTCGATGGGTACCAGCCGATATAAAAGTAATGAAAGCAATCCAAAAAGAGTTTAATCATTCATAATATAGTTTATTTTGAAAAGCAAATATCTAACTTTTATAAGTATGATATTTGCTTTTTTTGTTTCAATTTATATTGATGAGTAATAATTGGTTACTTTTTTTCACATGACAATTATTAGAATAAAGATTATAATAATAAAATGAAAGCAGGTGTATTTATGTATAGTTTTAAGAATGATTACAGTGAAGGAGCTTGTCCACAAATAATGGAAGCCCTCATTCATACAAATGAAAAACAGAGTGATGGTTATGGGTTAGATGATTACAGTGAAGCAGCCCGTGATATTATTAGAAAAGCGATTAGTAGAGAAGACGTTGATGTGCATTTCTTTGTTGGGGGAACTCAAGCAAACCAAACGATTATCGCATCTATTTTACGCCCTTATGAAGCGGTAATTGCCTGTGATAGTGGACATATCAATGTTCATGAAACTGGTGCGATAGAAGCGAGTGGTCATAAGGTGTTGGTTGCACCAGCAAATAATGGTAAATTACTTCCTGAAGATGTTGAAAGCATTGTGAAGAAGCATAATGATGAGCATATGGTGAAACCAGCAATGATTTATATATCGAATGCAACAGAAATTGGAACGGTTTATACATTAAAAGAAATGATGGCACTACGCAGTGTATGTGATCAATATGATCTATATTTCTTTATGGATGGTGCTCGTTTAGGTTCTGCCCTATGTGCAAGTGATTCTGATTTAAGTCTTGCCCAAATTGCCCAAATTGTTGATGTATTTTATATTGGTGGTACAAAGAATGGTGCTCTGTTTGGTGAAGCCTGTGTGATTACAAATAATAAATTAAAAAAAGATTTTCGCTATCATATTAAACAACGTGGTGGAATGCTTGCGAAAGGGAGATTATTAGGTATCCAGTTTGCGACTTTATTAAAAGACGACACTTTTTATGAACTAGCAAAACATGCCAATGCTTGTGCTCAGAAAATGCAAAGCGGACTTAAAGATATGGGAGTAAGTTTTTTTGTGGAAACAACTACCAATCAAATTTTCCCTATTTTAAAGATTGAAACAATTCGTGAATTAGTAAAAAAATATCAATTTCAAGATTGGGAAAAGATGGACGATACACATTATGCAATGCGTTTTGTGACTTCATGGGCAACGCCAATGAGCATTGTCGATGAGTTCTTATTAGATTGTAAGGAAATATTAAAGAAATAATGAAATTAATAAGGAGGTAGCCTATGTTAAAGAGATTTATTGCGTATTATAAGCCACATCGTTTGCTGTTTACGCTTGATATGATTGCTGCTTTCTTTGTCGCAATTTGTGATCTTTTTTATCCGATGATTACCAGAAACATGTTAAATGACTATATTCCGAACAAAAATATTAACTTATTATGTCAATTTGGTATAATCCTTGTAATTATTTATATTATAAAAATGTTATTAGGATACTTTGTTCAGTATTATGGACATCTAGTTGGAGTCTATATGCAAGCGGATATGCGAAAAGAGGTATTTTCACATCTTCAAAAATTACCTTTTTCTTATTACGATGAACATGAAACAGGAAACATAATGTCACGAATGATTAATGATTTAATGGATATTTCAGAATTAGCACATCATGGACCAGAGAATATCTTTGTTTCGGTAGTAATGATGGTTGGTGCTTTTATCTATTTATGTACCATTAATGTGATGTTAACGGTAATTATCTTTATTTTCATTCCTATTTTAATTTACTTTAGTATGTTCATGAGAAAACGTATGAGTGATGCCTTTATGGTAAGCAGAATTAAAATAGCTGATGTGAATGCAAACTTAGAAAATAGTATTTCAGGGATTCGAGTTAGTAAAGCATTTACAAATCAAAAATTTGAAGAAGAAAAATTTCAAGTAGGGAATCATGCTTTCGTAAAAGCAAGAGAAACTGCTTATAAGGCAATGGCTCAATTCTTTAGTGGAACTGCTTTTATTATTGATTTATTAAATGTTGTTGTCTTACTTGCTGGTGGTATTTATACTTATCAAGGAATTATTAATTATGGTGATTTAGTAGCTTATATGTTATTTATTAATATGTTTATTTCTCCAATAAAAAAATTAATTGATTTTATGGAACAATATCAAAATGGAATGACTGGCTTTAAGCGTTTTACAGAATTAATTGATGAAAAGATTGAAGAAGAAAATCCACATCCAATTACGTTAAGTAAAGTAAAGGGAGAAATTGTTTTTGATCATGTAGATTTTAATTATGGAGATGGAAAAGAAGTATTAAGCGATATTAATTTACATATTAAACCAGGTGAAACGCTAGCTTTGGTTGGACCAAGTGGTGGAGGGAAGACTACGATTTGTCATTTAATCCCACATTTTTATAAGTTGGATCATGGATCAATTAAAATTGATGGAACGAATATTTGTGATTTATCTTATTCTTCACTTCGCTCTAATATTGGCATCGTCCAACAAGATGTTTTCTTATTCTCAGGCAGCATTCGAGATAATATTGCTTATGGAGATTTAAATGCGAGTGAAGAAGATATTATCTTAGCGGCAAAGCGCGCTAATATTCATGAATATATTGAAACGTTGGTTGATGGCTATGATACCGATATTGGTGAGCGAGGAATTAAATTATCCGGTGGTCAAAAACAACGCTTATCAATTGCTCGTGTTTTCTTAAAGAATCCTTCCATCTTAATACTAGATGAAGCAACGAGTGCATTAGATAATACAACAGAAGTATTGATTCAAGAAGCACTCAATGAATTATGTCTTGGACGTACAACGATTGTGGTTGCCCATCGTTTATCTACGATTAAAAATGCGGATGAAATTGTGGTAATCATGGAAGGAAAGATTCAAGAACAAGGAACCCATAAAGACTTACTAGCTAAAACTGGTTTGTATTATGAATTATATCATTCACAGTTTAAAACAATTAAAGACTAAAAAGCATACCTTTTTTGAAGGTATGCTTTCTTTACATATATTGGTCGATTTCTAATAATAAACTATTTTTTAATTCATTACTTTTAATAAGTAAATCCTTCATTTTGTGATCCCATTGTATGCGTTCATCTTCTTTTAGAGAAGATAAGTTAATACGAACATTATAAGCAGCACCTTGAAGGGCAGTATCTAGTAATAATATACCAACACCAATATCACTAATTGCATTTTTATTACCATAAGGAATTAAACTAGCCAATGGTTTCATCGCTTGATAAGCTAATTCCATTACCTCATAAGGAGTTTTAATGGCAATATGATTTGCTTCATCCATCGCTTTATTTCGAAGTAGAATTTCTGCTTCAGTTTCTTTTGGCATTCTAATTGCTTTCATCACATTATTATATGCATTGCTATCTTTATCAACTGCTTCAAGCAACTGGGTATGGAGTGGTTTTAATTGTTCAAATATTTCAATAAAAGCTAACTGGGTTGTTTCATCTAGTGCTAAGAAGCGTTTTTTCCCAATTGATAAATGAGCATACATTCTAGTAAGTGATATACCAAGGGTTGCCACTAGGGCTGCAACACTACCACCACCAGGTGCTGGGGATGCGCTATCTACTTCATCGCAAAATTGTTTGATTGTTAAGTCTTTTAACATGGTTATACTACCTTTCTGCCTTTTTTATAGACGGCACTAATTGGATTTTCACACATTGTCGCAATTACTTCATCAAAACTATCAATCTTCATAACGACAAAGTCAGCTTGCTTATTTGGGATTAATGAACCAATTTGATCATCTAATTCAAGGGCATGAGCCGCATTAATAGTCGTCATACTCAAGACTTGATTTGGTGTTAATTTTAAACCTCTGGAAGCAATTCTTTGCATCCATAACATATCACTACAAGGACATGAACCAGGATTATAATCGGTTGCTAGGGCAAGAATAACACCCTTATCGATCATTTCACGAGCATGCGCATAAGCACTTCCTAGATTAAACGATGTTGCCGGAAGTAAAATAGTAGCGATTTTTTTGTTTGCGAGATTTTCCATATCTTCTGGAGTTGTTACCATACAGTGTTCAACACTGGTGGCATTTAAGTCGCAAGCAAGCGGTATACCACCAATCGAAGCAATTTCATCGACATGGATTTTTATTTTTAATCCAGCGTTTTTCCCATAAGTTAATATTTCTTTGGACTCCTCAACATTAAACACACCGGTTTCAAGGAAACAATCCATAAAAGTGGCAAGTTTTTCGCTCATTACAATCGGTAATACTTCTTCTTTAACATATTTGAAATAAGCGGAAGCTGAATCAAATTCCTTCGGCATCGCATGTGCTGGTAAGAAGGTTGAAACAAAATCAATTGGTAACATTTCATTTAATTTCTGAACAACTCTTAACTGTTTTAATTCACAATCTTTATCAAGTCCATAACCACTTTTTGCTTCGATAGTTGTTACTCCACACTTCATCATATAACTAGCAGTCTTGTAGGCTTTTTCATAGAGTTCATCAAAGCTTGCTTCTCGAGTAGCACTCACACTAGAAAAAATACCACCACCGGCTTTTAAGATATCAAGGTAAGGAACACCACTTATTTTCATTTGGTATTCGTTACTTCTTGAACCACCATAAACTAAATGGGTATGAGAATCAATAAAACCAGGGACAACGATTTGATGATGAAGATCAATTACTTCAATTGTTTCATCTGTTTTATAAGGTTGTGTCTGTGGTCCGATAGCGATAATTTTATCATCTTTAACGGCCATCCAAGCATCTTCAATTATCCTTACATCTTCTAATTGATCTTTAATTGCTACGCCTTTGGCAAGCGTATAAAGTTTAGAAATATTTATATAGAGTTGAATTTTATTTGACATAAGATTCGATAACTTTCATTTCATCAAAGCCATGGAGAAGTAAGTTTTTATTGGCAATGCTAACACATTCTTTCATTGAATAAGTTACTTCATCACTACTTGCTAATCCTTCATAATAAGCGACAATATCTTTTAGACAAGCGAGGCTAATTAATCCAATAAATTCACTACCAATGACTTCACAAGAAAAGCGTTTTGCTTCCATTTTAACGGCTTCAAAGGCACGGTATACACTAGTTTTTGTATAATCGGTAACATTCATTGTGACTTGAACAATGCCTTTATCTTCTAATACAGCGGGACCTGCTTGGATATAGCGATAACCACCATTTGAGAAACGAATGGCTTTGGCAATGCGTGCGGCAATGCTTCGATCCTGTGTTTTTAAATCAATATTAAAGGCAATTAAGAAAGGGCGACAACCAACTGCTGTAACACCAGCACTAATGTGGCATGCATCACCAAAATCAGGTTTCCAGAAAGGGTCTTTTAGTTTTTCACTCATGCCTTCAAATTCACCTTTACGAATATCAGGAAGATTACGGCATTGATCACGTTTTGCAGATAAGTTATAAAGGAAAATTGGAATACCACAACTTTCATGCATTTCTTTAGCACATTCTTCACTTAATGTAATTGCTTCTTCAATGCTCATTTCACTGACTGGAATAAAGGGAACGACATCAACCGCACCCATCCGCTTATGTTCACCATGGTGCTTGCGCATATCAATTTTATTTGTGGCAATCAAGCAGGATTCAACCATTGCTTGTTTTACAGCTTGTGGTTCACCAACAACGGTAACGACGGTGCGATTATAATTCTCATCTGGCTCAACACTGATTAGAGTTACGTTATCTTTATTTTTAAAGGGAGCTACAATCTCCTCAAGAATATCTAATTCTTTAGAGATAGAATAATTAGGAACACATTCAACAATTTTACTCATTATTTAGAAAACTCCTTATCTACAACGGCTTTAACTAAATCCTTATCAGCAAGATAAGGCATTGTAATTGAATCCGTATCATTCATGATTTCATTGTACTTTGATGCAGTTTCAACCGAGTGCTCATTACCAGCCCAACTACGACGAGCAACGCCACCCATAACATCCCATAAAATGGCATTGTGAAGAATTTCATCAACCCGCTTTGATCCATCAAGAACTAAACCAAATCCACCATTAATGGCTTTTCCAACACCGACACCACCACCATTATGTAAGGCAACCATCGACATACCACGGGCACAGTTACCAGCAAAGCACTGAGTTGACATATCGGCCATGAACTGTGAACCATCTTTAATATTACTTGTTTCACGGAACGGCGAATCGGTTCCAGATACATCATGATGATCACGTCCCATCATAATTGGTCCAACTTTTCCATTGCGTACTAGTTCATTAAACTTAAGACCAATGTTCATTCGTCCAAAGGCATCTTGATAAAGAATTCTAGCTTGTGTACCTACGACTAATTTATTCTTCTTCGCATCACGAATCCATTTCCAATTATCATAATCTTGATAACGTGCATCTTTATCAATGCAATCCATTGCTGCTTGATCGCTGATATCCAAATCACTTTCTTTGCCACTTAAACAAACCCAACGAAATGGTCCATATCCATAATCAAATAAATTAGGACCTAAGATATCTTCAACATAAGAAGGCCAGATAAATCCTTCTTTATCATCATGTGCGTTTTTACTAATTTCAATAACTCCACTATCAAAGATCGCTTTCATAAAACTATTTCCATAATCAAAGAAATAAGTTCCATTTGCAACTAAAAGTTTAATCTTTTCATAATGAATACGTAAAGATTGATCTACTAGTTCATGGAATTTTTTATGATCATTTTTTAATAACTCAGTTCTTGTTTCAAAGTCGATACCAACTGGACAATAGCCACCTTCATATACTTCATGACAAGATGTTTGATCGGATAGAATATCAATTTTAATATTATTTTTAATCGCATAATCCAATAAATCAACTATGTTACCATGAAAGGCAATGGCTCTTGCTTCTTTTTTATTTTGAAAAAGATGAGCTTGATCAAAGGCTTCTTTCGGTGTTGATGTAATTTCATCGACCCAACCTTGAGCGAAGCGAGTTTCGATTCTTGATAAATCAACTTCCGCAATAATACCAATACCATTCGCTATTTTGGCGGCTTTACCTTGAGCACCAGACATACCACCAAGTCCTGAAGAAACAAATAACATCTGTTCCATATCATTTTGTCCTGGGTGTAACATTCTAGCGGCATTCAATAGTGTGGAATAAGTGCCATGGACAATTCCTTGTGGGCCAATGTACATCCAACCTCCGGCGGTCATCTGTCCATAATTGGCAACACCAAGTGCTTGAAAACGTTTAAAGTTTTCTAAGTCATCCACTTCACCAACCGTTAAACCATTGGTGATAATAACTCGTGGTGCACTTTTTGGAGAATGAAATAAACCAAGGGGATGACCTGACTCCATTACTAGAGTTTGAGTATCCGTTAACTCTGCCAAATATTTACGAATGAGTTGATATTGCATCCAGTTTTGACATACTTGACCAGTTTCACCATAGGTGACTAGTTCATAAGGATAAAGAGCTGTTTCAAAGTCTAGGTTATTATCAATCATAACTTGAAAGGCTTTTCCCTCAATACATTTTCCTGGATATTCATCAATACTCTTTCCATGAATTCTTCCTTCTGGGCGAAAACGATAACCATAAATACGACCGCGGCTCATTAGTTCTTCTAAGAATTCAGGGGCAAGTTCTTCATGGTATTCTTTTGGAATATAACGAAGGGCATTGCGAAGTGCTAATTCTATGTCGTTACGAGATAGCGATGCTTCTCTTTTAGGAGCACGACGGATACCTTCTTGAAAAGCAGGCGTTTGTTTTGGTACATTCGTTAAAATCATAAGTTATACCTCCTGTAATTTAACAGTTTTCTTAACTGCTTCCACCATTGTATTGTTTTCAATCATTGTTGTTAATTTATGGATATAAGGATAGAAAACTTCATCTTCTTTAAAGAAAGGAACTTCTTTACGAATCATATCATAAGCGATTTGACTACCAATTCCTAACTTATCATTTTTATCTAAATCAATTGCTTGTGCATTGCATAATAATTCCATCGCAATCACACTTTGTGTATGTTTTAATATTTGATTGGCTTTACGAGCAGCAATTGTACCCATCGATACATGGTCTTCTTGATTAGCACTACTTGGAATTGAATCAACACTTGCTGGATGAGCTAATACTTTATTCTCAGACACTAGGGCAGCTGCAGAATACTGAACAATCATAAAACCAGAATTTAACCCGCCTTTTGGTGTTAAGAAAGCAGGTAGTCCATTATTTAAGGCAGGATTTACTAAACGTTCAATTCTTCGCTCACTAATATTGGCAAGTTCACTTATTGCGATTCCTAGATAATCAAATGCCATAGCAACACTTTCTCCATGGAAATTTCCACCAGAAATAGCATATTCATCTTCTACAAATAAAATTGGATTATCGGTTACGGAATTAATTTCAATCTCTAATTTTTCATAAACATGTTTAAAGGCGTCTTTACAAGCACCATGAACTTGGGGAGCACAACGCAGCGTATAAGCATCTTGAACTCTTAATTCACCTTGATTTGTAATGCGTTTACTTCCTGTTAGCAACTCAAGAACATTTGCAGCGGTGTGGACTTGACCACTATGGGGACGAACCGCATGAACTCGAGGATCATAAGCATCACGAATTCCTCTTAATGCTTCCATGCTTAAAGATAAAGCAATATCAGCAGCTAAACTTGTTTGTAAAGCATCGTATATTGTGATACAACCAACCGCACACATAGCCTGAGTTCCATTGATTAAAGATAAACCTTCCTTAGCGACAAGTTTAACCGGAGTAATGTTTTTAAGCTTCATTGCCTTACTTCCACTCATTCGCTCGCCATTAACGATTGCTTCGCCTTCACCAATTAATACTAAAGCCATATGCGCTAATGGACATAAATCACCAGAGGCACCAAGACTTCCTTTTGAAAAGACAACCGGATAAATATCTTGATTCAACATTTCCAATAAAGTATTCATCGTTGATAAGCGAATACCTGAGAAACCTTGAGATAAAGAATTAAGTCGTAACAACATCATCGCTCTAACGATTTCTTCATCAAATATTTCACCAACACCACATGCATGTGACATAATCAAGTTTCTCTGTAATAAACCTGTTTCTTCCTTGGAAATGTAAGTATCAGAGAACTTACCAAACCCAGTGGTAATACCATAACTAACTCGCTCTTCATTTACAAATTTTTCTACCATTTTCTCGGCAGCAGTAATTTTAATTTTCGCTTCTTCACTTAAGGTAACACGTTGTTTAAACCTTGCCACCTTTATTACATCATCAATACTTAAATGATGACCATCTATTACTAAATTCATCGAATCACTCCTTTACCATTCATTATACTGTTTTTTAGGAATTAATTATATAGAAAACAAGTGAATTTTAAAGTAAAATTATAAATTATATTAAAAATGGATGATCATGAGATACTTTATAAATTAACATAAAGCAACAATAATGTATTTACAAACATGTTGTTTTATGTTAAAGTTAGATTGTAAACAAGGAGGAATATATATGGAACTGTTATCAATGGAAGTTATGAATAAAGACTGTGATTTTGAAAGGATTCAACGTTTTCAAAAACATATGAATAAACGAAATGCAACGCTTTGCCCACAAAGAGCAATGATTATCACAAAATCATATCAAGAAAATGAAAACGATCCGATTGTAATTCGTCGAGCTAAAGCCTTAAAAGCCATTTTAAGTGAAATGGATATTTATATTGAAAAAGATTCTTTGATTCTAGGAAATCAAGCAAGTTCAAATTTCGCTGCACCTATTTTCCCTGAATATTCATTTGATTGGGTAATTGATGAATTAGATGAATTTGATAAGCGAAGTGGTGATCGTTTTGATATTAGTGAAGATACAAAAGATAAACTACGCAGTATCGCCCCTTATTGGGTTGGGAAAACTCATAAAGACGAAGTGCTTAAAAATCTACCAAAGGTAAATCGTTTAGCAGAAGAACAAGCAGTCCTACATCGTGGTGGTATATCAATGTCAGGAGATGGACATATCATTCCAAACCATGAATTTGTCCTTGCTCATGGTTTTGCTGGTTTAAAACAAATCGCAAATGATCACTTATCAGATAAAGATTTAAGTCAAGAACAAATTGATTTCTATCAAGCTAGTTGTATTGCTTTAGAGGGTGTTTTAATCTTTATAAAACGCTTTTCAGATCTTACGAAACAAGCGGCAATGAATACGGATGATAAGAAACGTAAACAAGAATATATTGATTTATCTAATGTGTTTGAACATTTATTAAAAGGAAAAGCACAATCTTTTCATGAAGCGGTGGAATGTGTTTATTTAACACATTTAATTATGATGATTGAAAGTAATGGTCATTCTTTCTCTTTTGGTCGTTTTGATCAATATATGGAACCTTATTATAAAGAAGATATAAAGAATGGTAAATGTACAAAAGAAAAAGCTTTAGAGATTATTACTCATTTCTTTATTATGTGTAATTCGTTAAATAAAATACGACCATGGGATCATACACAGTATTCAGGTGGTTATCCATTATACTCAAACTTAATGGTTGGTGGAATGAAAGTAAATGGCGAAGATGGTACTAATGATATCTCTTATTTATGTTTAGAAGCAATGAATTTATCAATGTTGCCTGAACCTAATTTATCGGTACGTTTTTGGGAAAAGACACCGCATGAATTAATGAAAACAAGTGCTAAACTGATTCGAAAAGGTTTTGGAATGCCAAGTATTTTCTGTGATGAAGTATGTATTCCGGCAATGAAGTCACTTGGTTTAAGTGATGATGTAGCTCGTGATTATGCATCGATGGGTTGTGTTGAAACTGCCATTCCTGGTCGTTGGGGACATCGTGCAACGGGTATGACTTATGTTAATTTTGGAAAGATTATGGAATTAGTTATGAATAATGGAGTTGATCCTAAAACTAACATTCAATTATGTTCAATCAACGGTAACAAAACTCGTGACATTGATTATAAAAACTATGATGAATTATGGAGTGCTTGGGAGAAGTTATTGAAGTATTATACAGATCTTGCGATTCAATGTGATTTGGTATGCGATCAATCTTTAAAATATCATGATGCCGATGCATTTGGTTCATGTGTTGTAAATGATTGTTTAAAACGTGGTAAAACACTTAAAAATGGTGGTGCAGAATTTGATTATGTATCATCCTCTAATATTGGACCAAGTGTCGTTGGCGATAGTTTAGCGGCTGTTAAGAAATTAGTATTTGATGATCATACCTTAACCCTTCAAGAAATTAGAAGTGCCATGGATGATAATTTTGAAGGATTGCATGGTGCTAAGATTCGTAAGTTATGTAAGCAAGCACCTAAGTTTGGTAATGATGATGATTATGTAGACCATATTGTTGCTGATGTTTATGAGTCTTATTTAAAACTATTACCTAATTATCATACCGATCGTTATGGAAAAGGCCCAATTGGTTGTACCTATACGATGTCTACTTCAAACATTACCTCATATGTTCCCAATGGTTTTGATGTAGGAGCAACACCGGATGGTCGATTAAATGGAAAACCACTTAATGAGGGAGCTTCACCATGTCTTGGTGCTGATAAGAATGGACCAACCGCAGTAATTAATTCTATTTCTAAACTACCAAATCAACGTATGGCTGGTGGTCAATTATTAAATATGCGTTTTTCACCTAATTCATTAAGTGGTGAAGAAAACTTAGAAAAATTTACGCAGTTTATGGAAACTGGTCGATTTAAAAACATTTTCCATAATCAATTTAATATCGTAGATTCTAATACCCTTAAAAAAGCAAAGAAACATCCAGAAGATTACCCGGATTTAATGGTTCGTGTTGCTGGTTATTGTGCCTTGTTTTCAACGCTAATGCCAGAAGCGCAGGATGCGATTATTGAAAGAACAGAATTGAGTTTATAAGTTATGATGGGAAGAATTGCAAAGATTCAAACATATTCCACAAAGGATGGCCCCGGTATTAGAACAACCGTATTTATGAAAGGTTGTAATTTAAAATGTAAATGGTGTGCGAATCCAGAAATGTTAACAAGTGGACAAAGCGTTATGTTTTTTAAAGAACGTTGTCAAAATTGTGGGGAATGTGTTCGTTTGGCAAGACCTAAACAAACTTACCTCGATGAGGATGGTTGCCATATTAATCGCTCAACGTGCGAGAATCTTGATGAAGTAGTGGAAGGTTGTCCCTATAATGCCTTTGAAATGATTGGTTTTGAAATAAGTGTTGATGATTTAGTTAAAAAATTATTAAGAGATCAAGCTTTCTTTGAATCAAGTGGCGGTGGCATTACTTTTTCAGGAGGAGAAGCGACTTTACAACTGGATTTTATTTATGAATGTGCTAAGCAATTAAAAAAACATAATATTCATTTATGCTTGGATACCGCAGGTAATATTGAATGGAGTAAATTAGAAAAAGTACTACCTTACATCGATTTAGTATTATATGATATTAAAACATATGATAATAAACTTCATCTTGAAGGTTGTGGTGTTGGTAATAAATTGATTCTTGAAAATGCCTTAAAACTTGCGGCATATGGTAAAGATATGATTATTCGAATGATTATGATTCATAACTTTAATGATCAAGATGAAGATATAAATAATCGTCTTGCTTTTGTGAAATCATTAGGTAAAGTTGTTAAACAAATTGATCTATTACCTTACCATAACTTAGGAGAAGGTAAGTATTATCACTTAGCAATGAAATATAAACTTGATGAAACGAGTAAAATGGACGATAATAGAATGATAGAAATTAAGAAAAGAGCAGAAACCATTGGATGCCCGATTACCATCGGAGCATAGAAAGAAGGAGCATATGAATTTTTTATTAGATACGGCTGATTTAGAAGAAATCAAAGAGGGATTAGATATTTTCCCTTTAGCAGGGGTAACAACGAATCCAAGTATTTTGGCGAAAAGTGGCCAACCGATGTTTAAACAATTAAATGCGATTCGCCAACTAATTGGTAAGGATCGGATGTTACATGCCCAAGTAATGGGAGATACTTGTGAAGAAATGTTACTTGATGCAGCAGCGATGGTGAAGGCAGTTGATGAAGACCTTTATATTAAAGTGCCAGTTAGCCGTGAAGGATTAAAAGCAATTCGTGAATTAAAGAAACAGAACTATCATGTTACGGCAACCGCTTTGTTTACCTATGAACAAGCAATACTAGCGAGTCGCGCTGGGGCTGACTTTGTTGCTCCATATATTTCAAGAATGATGAGAAATGGCATTGATGCTTATGGCGAAGTAGAAGCGATGGAAATCAGTTTTGAAGAAAATGGTATGGATACACAAGTCTTAGCAGCTTCTTTTCAAAATAGTGATCAAATTGCTAGTTGCATTGCTAGTGGGGCAGGTTATGTTACTGCGAAATTAGTTAATTTATATGAAATGATTGATCATCCTTTGACTGATGATGCAATTCAAGGATTTAAAGGTGATTGGCAAAAAGCATATGATGGAGTTCTTCCTCAAAACATGTAAGAAAACTTAGGGAGTGGGTGTATTTATGCAGGCAAGTGAGCGTCGAATGAAAATATTTGAAATCCTTCAACTTCATAATAATGTGGAAATAAACGAACTAGCGACAGAGTTTCAAGTAACAACGATGACGATTCGTCGTGATTTAATGTTATTTGAATCAAAAGGGCTGGTTACTACGACCTATGGTGGTGCTTATTTAAATAAAGGGGCAACCATTGAACCTAGTTTTATGTTGAAAACAACGCAAAATAAAGAAGATAAAAGTCGTATTGCTTTGAAAGCAGCAGCTTATATTAAGGATGGCGATTTTATTATTATTGATTGTGGTACAACTACTTATGAATTAGTTAAGTATCTTACCAATAAGAAACTTACGGTAATTACTAATTCTTTACCCGTCATTAATTATTTAAAAGACTATGAAAATATAACATTAATTATGGCACCAGGACAATATGATGATACATCTGCTGGTGCAATTGGTAGTTTAACGATTCATTTTTATGAACAATTAAAAGCAGATAAAGTCTTTGTTTCAACGCAAGGACTTGATGTTGAATATGGCTTAAGTGTTCCCGGAATGATCGATCGAGATGTGAAAAAGGCTATTTTGAATGCAGCCAAAGAAAAGTATTTATTAGTTGACCATACTAAATTTAATCAAACTTATCTTGCCGCTTTTGCTAGCGTAGATGAATTTGATTTCATTATAAGTGATCAAGAAGCTCCATCAGCAATACATGATAAAATAAAAAATAAAGCAATTTCTTATATTATCGCATAATCTAATATCTAAATAACACCTACCTAACATATTCTATATAAGGTAGGTGTTATACTATGAATCATAAAATTCAAAAAGATTTTATTGTTCAATTCATTTTCTTTTTATCTATCTTTATTCTCTTTTATATCACTGTACGTTACCTTATATATATCTTCTTACCATTTTTATTAGGGGTGATGATAGCTTTTGTTGTAGGATCAACCTTAAGAAGATTGAATATTAAGATAAAGGGAATTTTCTTATATTTAATCTTATTTATATTATATTTTCTACTAATCGCCGTTATTACTTATCTTTTTATTATGTTATCGATTTTTCTAAGACAATATATTGGACAATTACCTAATTTATATGCTCAACAGATAGAGCCTTTATTATATCAATTAGGCGATTTCATCTTATCTTTATTTAATCAATTTGATGATGATATGCAACGCTTTATCTTAAATCAAAATGTTACGTTTCAAAAACATATTGAAACAATTATTGCTTCGGCATCGTTTCATTTATTAAAAGGATTAAGTAATGTAGTAAAAATAATTCCAAATTTATTATTCTCATTATTATTAATGATTATCACCTCTTTTTTATGTATTAAAGATGATCGTAAAATTAGAAAAATGATGATTCGATGGATTCCTAATAAGTATCAAACTACTTTTTTATTAATAAAGAAAATTATCATTGAGAAATTATTTGTTTATATAAAAGCATATATAAAGATTATGTTGATTACCTTTATTGAACTAGTGGTAGGTTTCATAATACTTGGAATTCCACATCCTTTAGCACTAGCATGTTTTATATCAATCTTTGATATTCTACCACTTCTAGGTTGTGGAGGAATCATGATTCCTTGGATCTTCATTTTATTCCTATTGAATCAAAAAAGACTAGCAACTGGCTTACTCGTTTTATATTTGATTATTACGCTAGTTCGTAATGTAATTGAACCACATATTATTGGAAAAGATATCGGAGTACATCCTTTTATGATGTTACTAGTGATGTTTATTGGTCTTCGTTTTTTTGGTACTTTAGGTTTTATCTTATTACCGATGAGTTTCATTGTTGCGAAAGAAGTATATTATTTCCAGAATAATCCATAAAACTAAAATATGTTTCGCATAGGATTTAAAGATAAAATATGATAAAATAGTTAAATAGGAAGAAGGTAATCATATGAAATTAGAGAATCAAGAAGTTGAAGTTACTTTTAATTTATTAGGAGCAGAGATTCAAAGCTTTACAGATAAGGCTACAAAGATTCAATACATGTGGCAAGGCGATGAGGAGAATTGGAGTGGTAAGAATCCAACTTTATTTCCAATTGTAAGTGGCACTTATAAAGGTGGGTCTTATGAAATTGATGGGAAAACTTATACGATGAAGAATCATGGCTTTATTCGTAAAAGTATGTTTACTTGTATAAAAGAAAGTAAAGATCAAATAATCTTTGAATTTAATGCGAATGAAGAAACATTAAGTGTATTTCCATTTAAATTTAAGTTTCATACAATCTATGAATTAAATGGTAAAACTTTAACGATTCGCTATGAAATATTTAATTGTGATAAGGTTGATATGCCATTTGGTTTTGGTTTACATCCAGGCTTTAATTGTCCGCTTGTAAAAGGGGAAAAATTTGAAGACTATAAATTAGTATTTAGTGGGGAAGAGCAACTTACCCAGTGGATTATGGATAAAACGAGTGATAAGGGAGTACGTAAAGAGTCATTAACACTTAAAGAAATACCTTTGAATTATGAAACTTTTGAAAAATATCCGACTTTAATTTACACTGGTATGAAATCACCTTATGTTAGTTTAGTTGGGAAAGATCATGGAGTAAAGATTAGTATTAGTGGTTATGAATTCTTAGCATTCTGGACAGCACATGCTGGTTCACCTTTCATTTGTTTGGAGCCATGGCATTCTCATGGTGATTTCTACGATACACCAGATGACTTTTATCATCGTGAAGGAACAATGATTCTATCAAGTGATAGAATGTATACAACTGCTTATACGATGACGATATATTAAAGTATAATTATTAGAAAGTGAGGTAAAGCATGCAGAAAAATGAAGATAAAATTTATACTGCATTAAGTTCTTTACAAGAAAGTACAAGTGAATTTGGAGTCTCTACAAAAGTAATAGCAGAACAATTAGAAATGGATCGGACTCTGGTTTCTCGTCATCTAAATCAAATGGTAGATAAAGGAAGAATTCTTAAAGCAGGAACACGTCCGGTTTTATATCATACGATGATTGAGAAAGAGGAAGTAGTTGTTTCAAGTCATGATCAAAATGAGACAAAATGTGATGCCTTTGATAAGTTAATTGGAGCCCGAGGCACGCTGCATTTTGGTGTAGAACAATGTAAGTCTGCCGTACTTTATCCAAGTGGTGGTCTTCCAATTTTAATTACTGGATTAAGTGGAGTAGGTAAGAGTTATTTAGCTTCACTAATCTTTCAATATGCGCAAGCAGAAGGAATCGTTGATAAGAATGCCAATTTTATCATTTTTAACTGTGCTGATTATGCAAATAATGCTGAATTATTATCGAGTAAATTATTTGGTCATAAAAAAGGTACGTTTACTGGTGCAGATGAAAGCAACGATGGCGTAATTGCCCAAGCAAATGGTGGTTATTTATTTTTAGATGAAGTTCATCGTTTATCACCAGAGGGACAGGAAAAACTATTTCTGTTGTTAGATAAAGGCATTTATCAAAGACTGGGAGATAAGAATTATCATGAAGTAAAAGTCCGGGTTATTTGCGCAACAACGGAAGATCCAAAAGCGGCTTTGATAGATACTTTCTTACGCAGAATTCCAATTACCGTACATATTCCAAATTTTGCCTCACGTGATTTAAGTGAAAGATTAGAATTAATTCAATCTTTTTATGCTTTAGAGAGTCGAACATTTCATAAAAATATTCAAGTATCGAAGAAAGTTATTAACTTTTTATTGAGTAATAAATTCCCTGGGAATATTGGTGAAGTTAAAAATATAATTAAAGTAAGTTGTGCTAATGCTTCTCGTAAAAACATGGGAGAATATGTTAGTGTAGATATTGATGATTTATCAAATGAAATCAATCGTAATATAGAAATTCATGATTACTTTTGTGATGAAGTATTAGAAGTGAAGGATCAAAATCAGAATTCTTTACAAGTAGCTGGTAATACTAATTGTGCTTGTGTTAAAGAAACAATGAGTATTATTGCGGATATTAATCAATGCTTGAAAGAATACCAACATAAGCATATTGAACTTGAGGAAATGGAAAAAACAATTCGATTGGATGTAAATCGCATTTCTGATGTTTTATATTTCCGTAATAATATTAGTTCACAAGCTTTGTATTATACATTGTTCGCAAATCATGTAGAGAGTGCTTTAAAGTTATTAGAAAAGACATATGGACTTAAGTATTATGGAAATACAGTTAAAATGATCAGTAGTATTTTAATTGCTTTTAGTCGAGAAAAAGAATTCTGTAATCATGATTATGTGGTATTGTGTAGAGAAACATTGGAACGTTTAAAACAGAATAATAATTTGAAGTATAATTTCGTAACGAATCGATTACTACAATATTTAGCTGATACTTTTTCATTTTCTTATGGTGTATTGGAAGAACTATATTTAACTCTTTATATTTATTCAATGATTGCCAACAATAATCATAATGATATTAATGTTGTTATTGTGGCACATGGTTATTCAACAGCAAGTAGTATTGCTTCGGTTGTGAATCAGATGCATTCTAATTATATTGTAGAATCTTTTGATATGCCAATTGATATGGAGCCACTTGATATTGTAAAGAAGATTAATAGTTATGCAAAGCATTTAAATAAGGAAAAAGGAACAATTTTCTTAGTCGATATGGGTTCTTTATTTGATATATACTCTTTAGTTAAAGATAGTTTCAATGGAGAAGTTGTGGTTATCAATAACATTACAACTCAATTAGCATTAGCGGTTGGTAGTATGGTCAATCAAGGTCGAAGTATTATTGATATTGTCGATGAAGTCATTAGTAATTCAGAAATTAAATATAAATATTTCGAACGAAAAGGCAAGAAAAAAGCAATTGTGACTACATGTGCTTCAGGAATTGGAACGGCTTATAAGATAAGAGATATGATTAAGAAATGTATTGTTGGAAACCAACAGACAATTGAAATTATTTCTTGTGATTATTTTACGCTTAAAAACATGGGTAAGAATAGTGAGATATTTAAAAAATATGATGTTCAATTAATTATAACTACCTTAGGTCTTAAAGTTGATGATGTTCCGACAATGTTATTTTCTGATATGTTTGCGGCGGCGAATGAAGATAAGGTTCGAGAGGTCTTTGCAAGTTTATATGATGAAGAAAATGTAGATGAAATTATGAATAATTTGATGAAGATGTTAACTCTTGAAAATGTTATTTCGAGATTAATTATATTAAATCCAAATCGGGTTATTGATAATGTAGATGCAATCTTAAATGAAGTGAAACAACGCTTTAATATAAACTTAGATAGTAATTTAAAACTGACTCTTTACATTCATATAGCGATTATGATTGAGCGTTGTATGCTTGCGAAGGGTAATCAAGATAGCGATGAAGTAAAGATTAATACGAGTCAGGAAAAGATTAATTTGCTACGAAATATCTTTGATGAGAAGTTAATTGACTTTGAAGTACACGTACCGGATCATGAATTGGATATGATTCTTAGAATTATATATGAGTACGGTGGAAAAGAAGGAATCACACTAGAGGATAATGAGTAGAAAAATATCACACATTGTGAATTAAGACAATCACACATAGAGTATAGCCTTTCTATGTGTGATATTTTTTATTAAAAAGTGCGATAAATAGGCGATTTATATAGTGACAAAAAAAGTTGGCATGAGAATTGCTTATGTATAGTCAGAAAGGAGGCAATATCTATGTACAGTATCATCGTATTGAGTCATGGGGATTTAGCGAATGGTTTAAAAGATACTATGATGATGATTTTGGGGGAGCAAGAGAGTACTTACTTTATTAGTTTTACACCTAGTGATAGTGTAGAAGACTTTGAGAAGAAAGTGAATGTTATATTTAATTCAATCTCAAAAGATCGTCAGGTATTATTTTTAACCGATCTGTATGGTGGTACTCCAAATCACGTTGCTACTGCTCAGCGCTTAAAGCAACCTGAGCGTGTAGAAGTATTAAGTGGCGTGAACTTGCCTTTGTTAATGACAGCCGTGTTATCAAAGGAACAGTGCTTATCAGACATTGTCGAGAATCTTTTAGAAGAGTGTCATCAAGGTATTATGAGAGTCGAAGCAAAAACAGAAAGTCATGAAGATGACGAATAAAAAAGGAGGAAACAAGTAAAATGAATGAAATTTCAATTGTGCAGATTTTATTATTAACTGCATACGGATTTATCGCGATTTGGGATGATTTGAATCCTGGTTTCAAACTTGGTAAACCAGTAGTTGCCGGTATGTTTGCTGGTTTAATTATGGGTGATATCTCAACTGGGTTATTAGTTGGTGGTACGTTACAATTAATGATCTTAGGTGTAGGAACATATGGTGGAGCATCTATTCCAGATTATATGACTGGTGCTATCGTTGGTACAGCATTTGCTGTTTCAAGTGGTAAAGGTCTAGAATATGCTTTAGCAATCGCAGTTCCAGTTGGACTATTAATGGTTCAATTAGATGTATTAGGACGTTTCACAAACACTTACTTTCAACATATGGCTGACAAAGGTGCAGAAGAGAGAAATTATCGTAAAGTAGAAATGGGAAATCTACTAGGAATTCTTCCTTGGGGATTATCTCGTGCTCTTCCAATCTTCTTAGCTTTATTCTTTGGTCAAGATATCGTAGCTACATTATTAAACAATTCTCCAGAATGGTTAATGAATGGATTAAAAGTTGCCGGTGGATTATTACCTGCTTTAGGTATCGCAATATTATTACGTTACATGCCTTTAAAACAATATTGGACTTATGCAATTGCCGGTTTCGTAGCAGCAACTTATTTAAAAATTCCAATGTTAGGTGTTGCCTTAGTTGGTTTAGTAGCAGCAGGTATTGCTTATATGAAAGCGGATGCTCCAAAAGCAGTAGCAAGTGCTAATAATGAAGGAGGTACGATTGAAGATGACGAATAATGTAAATAATGAAGTTTGTAACAAGAAAATTCGTAATAAAGTATTCTTACGTTGGTTTTTAAATGGTGAAACAGGTTGGAACTATGAAAAAATGCAAGGTTCTGGTTACTGTTATTCAATTATGCCAGCTTTAAAAGAAATTTATAAAGATGATCCAGATGCTTTACAACAAGCAGTAAAGAATCATTTACAATTCTTTAACACTACACCACACACTGCTAACATTATTTTCGGTGTTAACATGGCGGTTGAACAAGCTGTAAAACAAGATGGTAAAGATGCTATTGCAAGTATTAAAACAGGTTTAATGGGACCTTTAGCTGGAGTTGGTGATTCATTATTTGGTGTTATTATCGATACTATTTTTGGATCAATTGCTGCTTATATGGCTTTAGAAGGAAATCCATTAGGTTGTATTATTTGGATTCTAGTAAGTGCAATTGCAATTACAATGGCACGTTACTTCATGATGGAAATTGGTTACAAACAAGGTACAGAAGTTGTTAATAACATCAGTGGTAAATTAAAGAAAATTACTGATGCTGCTAATATCTTAGGTTTAACTGTTGTTGGTGCTTTAATTCCAACTGTTATCAATGCGAAAACTGCTTATGTATTTGAGTGGGGAAAAGTAAAAATGCCAGTTCAAGAGATGATTGATTCAATCATGCCAGCATTATTACCAGTTTGTGTTGTTGCCTTTGTTTATTGGTTATTAAACCGTAAAGGAATGAATTCTACAAAAGTTATTTTAGCAATGATCGTATTATCAATTGCTTTCAGTTTCTTCGGAATTCTTGGTTAAAAATATGGAAAGTAAAATGGAAGGTATTGTTCACGTAAGAATCGATGATCGTTTATTGCATGGTCAAGTTTGTGCATTTTGGACAAACACATTAAAGCTAACTAGAATTATGGTTGCGAATGATGCAGTTGCTGTAGATGAAATGCAAAAATCGGTATTACGAATGGCTGCACCAACCGGTATTCGTACTTCACTTATTTCCTTAGAAGTTGCCGCTGAAAATATTTTAGCGGGAAAATATCAAGGACAAAAAGTGTTATTGATTTTAAAAACACCTGAGGATGCCTTAAGACTAATCGAACTTGGATTACCAATTACTGAGATTAATGTTGGTAACATGGCGAATCGTCCTAATACGACTCAATATAAGCGTTCAATTTCATTAACAGACAAAGAGTATGACCAATTTATGGAACTTCATGAAAAAGGAATTCGCTTAACAGCAAGAATGATTCCGGAAGATCCAGCAACAGAATTAATGACTTATCTTAAAAAATAGAGGAAGGTAATTAAAATGAGAAATATTGGTGACAAATTTAGTGAAGAAATTATCAAAAAACTAACAACGATTGCAGATGGTCAAGAAGAAGCTCTTCATGAAGCAGCGCTAATCATTGCAGATACCATTGAAAAAGGTGGTATTGTACAGTCTTTCGGTAGTGGACATAGTTATGGAAATGCTCTAGAAATTAGTGGTCGTGCGGGTGGATTTATCCAAACTAAAATCATTAATGAACCATCTCGTGGAAACTATGAAATGATTGAAGGAGTTGGAACACAATTCTTAAATCATTGGGATCTTCGTGAAAATGATTGCCTAATTTTGATTTCAAACTCAGGACGTAATCCACTTAGTATTGAAATGGCAATGGGAGCAAAAGAACTTGGTATAAAAATTATTGTAGTTACTGCATTAGAAGTTGCCAAGAATTCAACATCTCGTCATTCGTCAGGTAAAATGCTACATGACTTCGCCGATGTTATTCTTGATAATAAATCAATTTTTGGTGATAGCTGTATCGAAGTTGAAGGACTTCCAGTTAAAGTTGGAGGTACATCCTTATACACTGGTTCAATGTTATTAGATCGTGCCACATTTGAAGCAATTGACATCTTATTAGATCGTGGGGTAACTCCTCCACTATTCATGAGTGCCAATGTTGATGGTGGACCTGAATTTAATAAGAAATATCAGGATATGTATAAAGATCGTTTACGTCTTTACTAAAAATATAGGCAAGGGCAAATATTGCCCTTGCTTTTTTTAAATAATAAGGGGATTTAAGTTAGATGAAAAACACGATTCGTTTGTATTTGTTTATAATGTTTGTTGATTTACTTTCAATCACAATGGGTAATATTTTTGTTAATGTATTTTTAATGAGAATTTCAAATGACTTTGCGAGTGTTTTATTATTTAATGCAATTTCCTTTGCATTATTAAGCGTATCTCCTTTGGTTCTAGGTTCAATTTCAAAAAAAGTAAGTAAAAAAATCGGAATTGTATTAGGAAATATTATTAGTATTGTTATGTATTTACTTGTAATTTTACTACAAGAAAAAGTAAATGATTTTGTTTTGATTTTATCGTTGTTATCAGGAATATCACAAGGATTTTATTGGTTGAGTATGAATACTCTTTTATTGGAATTAGCAGATGATGCACACCGTAAACGGTTGAATTCACTACAGGGTTCAATCAATTCATTGTGTCAATTAAGTGGTCCGTTACTAGCATCGCTGATTGTCGCATCGTTTCCTTTGATGCTTGGATATCAAGTACTATTTTCAGTTATAATTATTATGATGGCAATATCGGTTATAGCATGTTTCTTCCTAAAAACTAAGCCATCAATTCAACCATATTCATTAAAACATGTGATAAAATTAAAAGAATTTCCTCATTATTTACGAGCTTGTGGTTTAACTGCTCAGATATTCTTTCGTGATGGAGCAATTCCTTCTTTACTTAATGTGTTAATATTTGAAGTAGTAAAAAATGAACAAGTGTTAAGTTATTACTTATCTTATATGACTTTACTTGCTATGTTTGTATATTATTCTTTGTCTTACCTTCATGTTTCAAGAAGAAAGCTATATGCAATTGGTACTTTGTTGTGTGTCACTTCAATGTGTCTTTTAGCGGTAGGACTTCATAGTGAAATGCAAATTGCTATCTTTGTCACATTATTTGGGATTGGATCACCAATTTGTATGTATCAAATGAATATCTTAGCACAAAATGTTGCTTATAAAATGGATGGTAATTGTGAATATTCTTTAGAATTTACAATTATAAAAGAACTAGCTACTGGTTTAGGAAGAATTACAGCATGTGTTATGTTATATTTACTGTATGTTAAGACATATGATTTTTCTCTCTTTTGGATATTCGCAAGTTTATCCATAGGGATCAGTGTAGTTTCAATTCACACGTATCGTAAGACACTAGAGGAGGGTTTCCATGTATAATTTTGATGAACGTATCATACAAAAAGGGACAACCGATGAAAAACACGATCAACTTTTAGAATTTTTCCCAAGGGATGACTTATTACCAATGTGGGTTGCTGAAATGGACTTTCAAAGTGCTCCTAGTGTAAATGAAGCACTGTTAAAAAGAGTTAAACATGGTATTTATGGTTATACTTATCGAAGTGATTCTTATTACCAAGCAATTATTGATTGGTACAAAGAGGAACATGACAGTGTCATTACAAAAGAAATGTTAAGTTTTGATACTGGGGTTGTGAAAGCTGTCTTTGAAATGATTCGTATCTTTTCAAAGGAAGGTGATGGTATTTTAGTACCAATGCCTGCTTATCCACAGTTTTCTAAAGCTATTTCTTTATCAAAACGTAAGTTAGTAAAATTTGATCTAACGAATCATAATAATCGTTATTACTTTGATTTTGATGCTTTAAAACAAGCATTAAGTTCTTGTAAACTATTTATTTTATGTTCTCCACATAATCCTGGTGGAAGAGTTTGGAGTAAAGAAGAACTAAGTAAAATTGTACAAATTTGTGATGAGACAAATACAATTTTAATCAGTGATGAAATTCATTGTGATTTAACGATGAATCATCAAAAGTTTACTTCACTCATTTCAATTAGTGAACATGCTATTGTAATTAATAGTGCAAGTAAGTCCTTTAATCTTGCTGGATTACAACATAGTTATAATCTTTGTAGAGATGTAGAAATGCAGAAGAAAATTGAAGAACATTATTTTAATAATAAAATTAAAAGTACTAATTTACTATCGATGACAGCTTTAGAAGGTGCTTATCTAGGTGGTAGAGATTGGCTACATGAACTTCGTGATTATTTATATGAGAATTATAATATTGTAAATAATTTTGTGAAAGAACATCACTTAAATATTCCTGTTTTTGAACTAGAAGCCGGTTATTTGATGTGGCTAGATTTCAGTGCTTACTTTAGTGAAGCAAGTGAACTTGAAGACTTTTTAGTGAATACATGTCATATTGCGACGACGTTTGGAAGTAATTTTGATGAGAAATGTGGTTGTTTTACTCGTTTGAATGTTGGTACACAACATTTTATATGTGTTGAAGCAATGAATCGGATCTTATTAGGTTTAAAGGAAAGAGGTAAAATATGAAAACAACCATTGAAATATGTTGCGTTGGTTTAAGGGATTGTCAACATGCAAATGAGCAAGGAGCAGATCGCATTGAATTGTGCGCTAGTATGGCGGCAGGTGGTTTAACCCCATCGCTTGGTCTCTTTACGCTTGCGAAGAAAGAGTGTCGTATCCCAATCATGGTTATGATTCGTCCTCGTGGTGCTGGCTTTTGTTATAGCGATACAGAATTTGAAGTAATGAAAGAAGATATAAAGATATTCTTAGATCATCAAGCAGATGGGATTGTCTTTGGTATGTTAGATGAGCATAAATTAGTTGATGTTAAAAGAGTGAAAGAACTAGTTGAACTTATTCACTCCTATCATCGCGTTGCTGTCTTTCACCGTGCCTTTGATGAATGTGCTTGTACCTCAACGATTGAGTTGTTAATTGATTGTGGAGTTGACCGGATTCTTACAGCCGGTGGTCAAGGCGTTGCTCTTGAGCATTTAGAGGAACTTAAAATGTGGCAAGAAGTATATGGAGATCAAATTCAGATACAAGCCTGTGGTAATATTCGCGAAGATAATATTCAAAGAGTTATTAAGGCTACTGGTATTAATCAAATTCATTCTGCATGCCGTGTTTTTGTCCAAGATGCAAGTGATGAAAAGTCGGAACATTTAGATTATTCTAATGCTTATGATAAAGTTTGTCGTGATAAATGTAGTGCTTTAGTTGCGAAAGTAAGGTAATTGAGGCTTAAATATAAAAATCACATGATTGTAAATAGATAAGTTGAGTAGTATAATTAAAAGGAAAATAGGAGGAATTATGAAATGAAAGTTATTGTTGTTGAAAACTATGAAGAAATCAGTAAAAAAGCTTTTGAGGTTATGAAGGAAATCGTAACAAGTAAACCAAATGCAGTACTAGGACTTGCAACTGGTTCATCACCAATTGGTCTTTATGAAAATATGATTAAAGATCACACAGAAAATCATACATCTTATAAAGAATGCCAATCTTTTAACTTAGATGAATATGTAGGAATTCCTCGTGATCATGAACAATCTTATTATACATTTATGCATGAAAACTTATTTAAAGGAATTGATATTAAAGAAGAGAATATTCATTTACCTTATGGTAATACAAAAGAAGATTGTGCTGCATATGAAAAAGCAATGGAAAACGTTGCGGTTGATGTTCAAGTATTAGGTATTGGTGGTAATGGTCATATTGGTTTTAATGAGCCAGGTACTCCATTCGAAGAAGAAACACATATCGTTACATTAACTCAAGGTACTCGTCTTGATAATGCTCGTTTCTTTGAAAATGATGTTAATAAAGTTCCAACTCATGCAATTACAATGGGAATTGCTACGATTATGAAAGCCAAATCAATTTTATTAGTTGCAAATGGAGCTAACAAAGCAGATGCAGTTAAGGCTATGATTGAAGCAAAACCTTCAACAGATTGCCCTGCTAGTGTTCTTCAAAATCATAAGAATGTTACAGTAATTCTTGATAAAGCAGCAGCTTCTAAATTGAAATAAAAGAATTGAAGGGTAGGGAATGATATTTTCTACCTTTTCATGTGGAAAAATCTGGTATAATAAACAAAAGAATGGAGAATGATAGAATGAGCGTAAGAATGATTGCATGTGATTTGGATGGTACTTTATTAAATAGTGAGCATTCAATTGGAGAATACACCTTAAAAATGTTGAAAGAAGCAAGTGCTCAAGGCATCATTTTAGTTCTATCGACTGGCCGCGATAAAGGTAGTCTGTCGTTTGTTTATGAGCCACTTGAATTAGAATCAGGGAATAATTATGTTGCTGGAATTAATGGCGAAGTTATTTATAGTTTTGAAAAGAAAGAATACTTTGTTGATGAAGTTTTAAATGATAAAGATGCACATAAATGTATGGCGATTGCGAAGAAGTACAATATGGAATGTATTTGTTGTTGTGGCTATGATCGTTATAATTATATATCGAAACCGCTTAAGTTAATGCGTAAAGTTAAATCATTATTAAAAGGTAAACCAAAAGATTATGGTTTACAAGATGGTAAACGTTTTTTTATTGAAGTGAATGATAGTGAGTTTGAAATAACCCAAGACGTGAATAAAGTTATCTTTATCCAAAGTGCTACTTTCTTTAATAAAAATCTTACGAAAATTAGAGAAGAATTAAAGGAATATGATGTTTTAAAGGTAGGTCCTGGTTGGATTGAGGTTATGCCTCATGGGGTAAATAAAGGTTCTGCATTAATGAGAATCGCTAAAGAAAATAACATCGATATGAAAGATGTTATGTGCTTTGGTGATGCTGAAAATGATTTATCGATGTTTAAAGTATGTGGCTATAGTGTAGCAATGGGGAATGCAATGAAATGTGTGAAAGACATTGCTTGGAAGATTTGTGATGATCATGATCATGAAGGAATTGGAAAAACAATTCATACTTATGCCCTTCATCAAGAAGAGTAAGTTGATTAGGTAATAGGAGCAAAGCTTCCTTGAATTAAGTTTATTAGGTCATGAGGATCCATTTCGATTTGTTGACCAATTTGACCAGCACTAAATAGAATTGTTGTAAAGTTGAAAGCACTTTGATCAATTACCGTTTTATAGTTCTTTTTCATCGCAATCGGAGAACAACCACCACGAATATAACCACTTATCTTTTGAATATCTTTAACTGGTATCATTGATAAACTTTTTTCTTGAACTGCACTAGCGGCAGCTTTTAAATTTAGTTCGGAATTAACCGGTAACATAAATACATAATATTGATGATTTGCAGAAGTTATTAAAGTTTTAAATACTTGATTTGGATTTTGACTAGTAAGGAGTGCTACACTCATACCATCTACGGCTTCATTTTTATGGGGATAAGTATGGGTTGTATAGGATAGATGAGCTTTATCAAGAATACGCATTGCATTTGTTTTATTCATATGATCTCCTTTTTATTTATTATAAAACAAATCTTGTAAAATGTGTATGAAACACGTTGTTTTTAATTATTAATTTAACGAACTAGTGTATAATTTTAAATGGAGGATGACAAATGACAATTAAACTAGTCGCAATGGATATGGATGGTACTTTATTGAATCATCAAGACCATATTACAAAAGATACCATGGATGCCTTAATGAAAGCCCAGGAAAAAGGGGTAATTCTTGCCCTTGCCAGTGGTCGCAGTTATGGTAGATTAATGGATTATGCGAAACTATTAAAACTTAGTGAATATAATGGATTTCTAATTGAAGTAAATGGTATGGCTATTTATGATTTAAAAAAGAGTGAGCGTACTGTTTTTAAAAGATTAGTAAAACAAGATTTAAAAGAACTATATGAATTTCTAGAACCAAAAGAAGTGGAATGCCAATATGTGATTGATCGTGGTATTTTTGATTATATTCCCGATCGTGTCCGTTTAATAAAAGAAGCATATCGTAAAAAGAATAATATCCCAGATGATTTTCCTTGGACTGGTGGGACATTTAAAGAAATGACAGATACAAGAAGTGGTTATCCTGACTTAAAGTATATTAAAGATGTTAATGAAATTGATTGTGAAATTAATAAAATTTGTATTGTCGATCAAGATGTTGAACGCATCAATCAAATTTATTTAGATTTATGTGATCATTTCAAAGAACGCTTTTGGTTTGGTTGTACAGCACCACGTTGGTTAGAGTGTATGCCACAAGGTATTAATAAAGGAACAGCATTGCATAAATTATGTCTTAAATTAGATATAAAACCAGAAGAAGTATTATGTTTTGGTGATGGCGAAAATGACATTGATATGTTAAATGCGGTAACGTATGGAATTGCTATGGATAATGCCATGGATAGTGTAAAAGCGATAGCATATGATGTATGTGATAGTAATAATAATGATGGGATTGCGAAAGCTTTAAAAAAATATAAAGTAATCGATTAGGGAGGTAAAACGATGAAAGTAATTAATAA
>JAVWEY010000017.1:0-34658 GCA_036641395.1 Erysipelotrichaceae bacterium | reverse complement strand
TAAGGCGTTAGCCTTATCGAACAAGAAGCCCCCACTTCAATGCGTTATCACTCGCATAAGTGGTGGGAGTATGTCACCTTTATCTTTTCAAATCAAAAGCACACTACATTAGATTCAATCAAGAATAAAATTCGTCTCATTATACCTTTCTCAAGTATCCTTGTTTTTATCATCGCCACTTGCTTGGTGTTTCTTGGGTTATCTATATTGGTTTAATGAACACCAGATTGTGCAATTAGTTAATAATAGTTCTGCATATGAATTTATAAATTATCATCTATCTAAAGTAGATTATTTAAGAAATGATAGAGAAGTTTTGAAGGATATTAAGTACAATGAAATATCAAGAGCAATTGATAAGAATTATTTAATATTAAAATTAAAAGTTCAATATATATTTGAACATAATATTGCGATATTTATATATGATGGATATTATAAAATAATCGATAAAGATATTGTAAGTGATGAAACGTTTGATAGTAAGTTAATCGTAAAAGAATTATATGAAATGGTACAAATAGATATAAATAATTTGATAAACGACGTTGATGAAGCTTAGATAAAATGTGAAAATTTCATATTAAAAGAGAGAAGAGGAGAGGTAAAATGAAAAAACAAGATGAATTAGGGATTGAAGAAATCCAAAATGCTTTGATTGAAATGATGTTAATAAATAAAAAGCGAACTCAAGATGTAAAGAATTATCGAAAATTACGAGCTTTTCATCAGGAAATTCAAGATAAAATGGGTGAATATTTTATGAACAATGTTAATCCTGATAAAATATTTGACTATTTAAGTGAAGATAAATATATTTTCAATTTTTTAGAATCACAGGAAAAGGTGCGTTTTGATATTGAAATCGGTTATCAAAGATTTGCATTCATGGATCTACAACTATATAAACATACCAATCACGCAGGGGTTTGTGAGATATTTCTTGATAAGAAGAAAGTTAGAAGTGAGCGAAAGATTGCTTTTATAAAAGGAGAATTAGAATCAGTTCCTGCCTTATATTCGATAATAAAGATTGATGATGACCGATTACACGTAACCGTTGAAAATGTATTGACTCGTAAACGGACTACGATATGTGATGAAAAATTATGTTTTAATGAAAATTTAGATACAAAATATCTATTTATGAGAATTCTTACCTTTGAGGGCATCTCATTTCAAACAGGATTAAATTTCACTTTCTCAAAAAAAGATCCGAAAATTATAAACTGGATAAAAAAGAGTCGGAAGCATTATCGACCTACCTTGCAAATGCTTGAATTATATATGTACTATAAAGAAATAATGGGTGATTAGATATTTGTAATTTTATTATTAATAATTAATGAATGAATATTGAGAGATAACGATATAGCTTGTTATCTTTTTTTAATTCAATAATTGAAATGATAGCACTTTCATGGGATAATACATACTATGAGTTTTAATGGGAGGTTTCTATGGGGTTTAAGTTAGTAAGAATAACAGAAGAGATTGTAAAGTTTACAATTATTGATGATTTAGATGATGAAACAATTAGTTATATTGATAAGTTTATTATTCGTAATTTAGAAATTTTAGAAAAAGTAACGATTGATATGAAACCGGTAAAGACAATTGGAATGCCTGGATATCGATGTTTAAAGACAAACTGGGAATTGTTAGAAGATTGTGAAATAGGATTTGAATTGATGAATTTATCTTCTAAGACAAAACGATACATTATGACATGGGAAAAGAGTGGTTTTTTAAGTATTCCAGGGCGAGGTAATCTGCTTGATACATTTCGCACAAGGCAAAGAAGAATAAAAGCTATTGAAGAATAGGATTCTTTTGTATTCACACGTATTTAGGAGTGGGGCGATCTAGATGCGATGTGAGCGATGTGGAAATGAAGATGATACTTATTTTTATAATGATCGAGGTACATGGTATTGTCGTAAATGTGTTAACTTTGGACGATTAAATGTAGGTGAGAGTATAAGTAGAAAAGAATATAGTTGTCGCAAGCATCGTTGTAATTATCATCTAAAGTATCCGCTAACAAAGGAACAGAAAAGATGTAGTAAAGAAATCGATGGTTATTTAAAAGATAAGCAGGATGTTTTAGTTTTTGCTGCATGTGGTTCAGGGAAAACAGAAATCGTTATGGATAGTATTAAAAAGTATTTAAATGCTGGCAAGAAAGTCGGGTTTGCGATTTCTAGAAGACAGGTTGTATTAGAGATTTGTGAGAGAATGAAAGAAGCATTTTCTACGCTTAATGTCGTTGCGGTATGTGAAGGCTTCACCGATGTTGTAGATGGTGATTTAATTATTTGTACGATGCATCAACTCTACCGTTATCATAAGACGTTTGATTTATTGATTATGGATGAAGTAGATGCCTTTCCTTATAAGCATAATGAGATGTTGGAACATATTGCAATGAATGCATGTGTTGCCAATGTTATCTATCTAACCGCAACACCAGATGAAATCATGCTTTCTAAAGTAGCTAGGGATGAAATAAAAATGGTGGAGTTATTTATTCGCCCCCATGCACATCCCTTAGTCTTACCTGATATTATTTGTACCTATCCACTTTTTCAATATTACTATTTGTACACTTTTTTAAGCAAGCATCGTGAAAAGAATATTCCCGTTCTTGTGTTTGTTCCAACTATTTTACTAACAAATAAATTATCATTTGTATTTAGATTGTTTTTTAAATGTGCTTCATTTACTTCAAAAACAATTGATAAAGAACTTGTGATAAAAAAGTTTAAAGACAAAGAATATCAAGTATTATTTACCACAACAATATTAGAGCGAGGAATTACAATAAAAGGCATTCATATAGTTGTATTACAAGCGGACCATATTGTATTTGATGAAGCTAGTTTAATTCAAATTATTGGAAGAGTCGGAAGAAGTATTGAAAAACCAGATGGAGAAGGATTGTTCTTATGTACGAAAAAAAGTTTATCAATTAAACGTTGTCATCATGCAATTAAAGAAATGAATGCTTCGCAGGATTTTATAAATGAAACATGAAAGCTGTCTTGTTTGTATGCAAGAACTTGATGAAGGGATGGATATTATCGGTTGGCTAAAAGGCGATGATAATATTTGTGGACATTGTCGTAAATTATTTGATCAAATTGATTATCATACAAAATTGGATACGTATCCTTTACATATTTTATATACTTATAAGGATGATATTGAAAATTTAATTTATTGTTTTAAAGAGAATCGTGATATTGCGTTAGCACCTATTTTTTTTAAACAATACACTCAATATATTAATCGTCATTATAAGGGATTTACAATTGTGATTATGCCTTCAAATCAAGAAAAGACGCAAATGAGAACCTTTCATGCAATGTTAGAAATGTTGAAAGAAGTAAACCTAACAATCATTGATCCCTTTTATAAAACAAAGGTACATAAACAATCATTACAGAGTTTTAAAGATCGATTAAAGATTCAAGAGATAATGAAAATGAAAGAGAATATTATCTTACCAAATACGCCATTGTTATTAATCGATGATGTCCTTACGACTGCTTCGACTATCAAGTGGGCTTTTCATTTATTATCGGATCACCCATATCCTATCGAAGGTTTAGTATTAAGTGCTCATCCACTCTTTTTAGAAAAGGCTAAGCGAGTAAAAGTATCAAAATGTGAGAATAAATTGAAAAAGGCGAGGAAAATACTACAATTGCTTTTAAAAATGAAAATGACTATAATAGAAACAATAAGAAAGGAAATGGATATAATATGCAAGGAAAAATAAAAACATTTAATCAATCAAAAGGCTATGGTTTTATTGCCGTTGAAGATGGGAAAGAAATATTCTTTCATTACTCACAATTAATGATGGAAGGTTTTAAAACAATCGATCCAGAAACAGAAGTTGAATTTGATGTAGTTATGACAGAAAGAGGAGAACAGGCACATAATATTGTGAAATGCTAGGTCTTTAGGGTGAGAAAATTAGTTTTTCTTACTTTTTTAAATGCAGTATAAAATATTTGTGGTTAAGTGGTTGAAATGAATGGTTTATGTTTGAATAAAAGCGTCCATATGTTATAATCAAAAGTGCGATAAATTAAAAGAAAAAAACCTTGGAGGATGAAATATGAGTATTCTCGAAAAACTATTTAGCGGTGATAAGCGCCGTGTTAGTGAATTAGAAAAACAAGCAAAAGAAGTTGATGCTTATAGTAGTGCGATGGAAGCACTTAGTGATGATGAATTAAAAGCAAAGACAAATGAGTTTAAAGAACGTTATCAAAATGGTGAAACATTAGATAGTCTTTTAAATGAGGCATTTGCGACAGCTCGTGAAGCGGCAAAAAGAGTAATTGGAGAATATCCTTACTTAGTACAAATCATGGGTGCAATTGCAATGAATGGCGGCGATATTGCCGAGATGAAAACTGGTGAAGGTAAAACACTTACTTCCGTTATGTGCGTATATTTAAATGCAATTAGTGGAAAAGGAGTTCATGTCGTTACCGTAAATGAGTATCTTGCAAGTCGTGATGCAGAGTGGATGGGGCAGATTTATACGTTCCTTGGTTTAAAGGTTGGTGTCAATGCCCGCATTCTTACACCTAGACAAAAGCGTGAAGCTTATTTATGTGATATTACCTATACAACAAACTCTGAATTAGGATTTGATTACTTACGTGATAACATGGTTACTGATGTGAAAGATCGTGTGTTACGTCCTTTGCATATGGCAATTGTCGATGAAGTTGACTCAATCTTAATTGATGAATCTAGAACACCATTGATTATATCTGGTGGCGAAAAGAAAACTGCTAATTTATATATACAAGCGGATCAATTTGCGAAGAAATTAAGTCCAGAAAGTTTTGAAATTGATGAAAAAACTCGTCAGGTAATGCTAAGTGAAGCTGGAGTTAAAACGGCTGAGAAGCATTTTAAAATTAAAAACTTATACGATGTAGAACACACTCAACTTGTTCACCATATCCAACAAGCATTACGTGCAAACTATATTATGATGAATGATGTAGAATATGTTGTTCAAGACGATGAAATAGTTATCGTTGATCAGTTTACCGGTCGTTTGATGAAGGGTCGTGCTTATAGTGATGGCTTACATCAGGCAATTGAGGCAAAAGAAGGCGTAACGATTAAAGAAGAAACAACGACACTTGCGACAATTACGTATCAAAATTTCTTCCGTCTTTATGAAAAACTTGCTGGTATGACTGGTACAGCCAAAACCGAAGAAGAAGAATTCTTATCAATCTATAACATGCGTGTTATTGAAATTCCAACTAATCGTCCTGTGATTCGTGAAGATTTCCCGGATGCGATTTTCGCTACTCCTCAGCTTAAGTTTAATGCGATGGTAGAGGAAATAAGTGAATTGTATGAAAAAGGACAACCAGTTCTTGTTGGTACTATTTCAGTTGAAGTCAGTGAATTAGTATCTGGCTTACTTCATAAAAAAGGAATCAAACATGAAGTGTTAAATGCGAAAAATAATGCACGTGAAGCAGAAATCATTGCGAAGGCTGGTCGTGTTAAATCAGTTACAATCGCAACGAATATGGCGGGGCGTGGTACTGATATTAAATTGACACCTGAATCAAGAGAATTGGGTGGACTAGTTGTAATTGGTAGTGAGCGTCATGAATCACGTCGTATTGATAATCAGTTACGTGGACGTAGTGGACGTCAGGGAGATCCTGGACACTCTCGCTTCTATGTTTCTTTAAAAGACCAATTAATGGTTCGTTTCGGTGGTGAAAAGCTAGAAGGTTTATTTAAAACATTAGGTGACCAACAGATTGAATCAAAAATGGTTACGAAATCTATTTCTCAAGCTCAAAAACGAGTTGAAGGTTATAACTTTGATGTTCGTAAACAATTACTTGATTATGATGATGTATTACGTCAACAACGTGAAATTATGTATAACCAAAGAAACTTTGTCTTAGATAATGAAGATGTTCATGGAATTGTTCGTGATATGTTTGATCGTGTTATTCATAGTGTTGTTATGGCAAATATTAATGAGAAAAATCATGATGATCAAGTTGATGGAGTATCGGTAAAACAAGGACTTGATGTACTTGGTTTTGAAGAGAACTTAATTAGTGAAGAAGAATTAAAAGGTAAAACAGCAGAACAAGCGAGTCAATATTGTTGTGAAAAAGCTTGGAATATTTATGAAAGTAAAATTAAAGAAGTTAAAGAACAATTCTTACCATTTGAAAAAACAATTGTGTTAAGAAATATGGACCGCAACTGGATTGAACATATTGATATGATGAGCAAACTTCGTGATGGAATTCATTTACGTTCTTATGCGCAAACAAATCCTCTTCAAGCTTATGTTTCAGAGGGATATCAAATGTTTGAAGAAATGATGGAACGAATTGCTCGTGAAGTAGTTTTCTTCGCAATGAAAATACAAATTGAGCGCCAAGAGGCGTAGTGCTTATGGAACTTTATGAATTAAAACAAGGAGTCGATACTCATCTAACGAAATTAATTTCGTTAGGTGAGTCACTTTGACTTAACTAGTAAACGACATAAGATTGAAGAATTAACTTCACTTACCTTAGAAGAAACGTTTTGGAATGATGCCAATAATGCGCAAAACATTTTAAAACAATTAAATGCAATGAAAGATATTGTTGATCTTTATGATGAATTAAATAAGATTCTTCTTTCACTACAAGAGATGAATGCTTTCTTAAAAGATGATTATGATGAAGAAATGTTTGGCCTTGCGCAAGAAGAATATGAAACAATGGAGAAAACATTCTCTGATTTCGAAATTAAAATGTTATTATCACATGAATACGATCATTCTAATGTCATTATGGAGCTTCATTCAGGTGCTGGTGGAACCGAATCATGTGATTGGGTTGATATGTTATATCGAATGTATTCTCGTTACGCAGCAAACAAAGGTTATAAAGTAAGTGTTCTTGATTATCTTGCGGGTGAAGAAGTTGGCATTAAATCAGTTACCATGTTAATTGAAGGTGATATGGCTTATGGTTTTCTAAAAGCAGAAAAAGGTGTTCATCGACTAGTGCGAATTTCACCATTTGATTCTGGTGGAAGAAGACATACCACGTTTGCATCGGTTGATGTATTACCGCAGTTTAATAATGAAATAGAAATTGAGTTAAAAAGTGAAGATTTAGAAGTTGATACTCATCGTGCGAGTGGTGCGGGAGGACAACACGTAAATAAAACGGATAGTGCAGTGCGAATTGTTCACAAACCTACCGGGCTTGTCGCAACATGTCAAAGTGGACGTTCTCAACATGATAATCGTGAAGCAGCGATGAATATGTTGAAATCAAGAATCTATCAAAAGATGATTGAGGAACAGGAAGCAAAGATAAAAGCCTTTAAAGGTGAAATGAAAGCAATTGAATGGGGTTCTCAAATTCGATCTTATGTATTTCATCCTTATTCAATGGTGAAAGATCATCGGACTAATTATGAAACCAGTGATACCCAAGGGGTAATGGATGGAGAATTAGATGGTTTCATCTATGCTTGGTTAAAGGCTCAAATTGTTCATTAAAAAATAATGAAGTATGAAAAGTTAATTATTTTCATACTTTTTTAATTGTGTTTTATCGTTAAAATTTATGGAAGGAAGTCATTTAAAACTTATACTTCATAATAAATCATCTTGAATCAAAGTTTCATTTGTTTTATAAAGAGGAAAAGAACATAATTTCACATAATAATAAAAACCTTTAGAAACCTTATATAAACAAGTATTTCCATGAATTGTAAGTAAAAACAAGCGGATAGGAGTTAAAAAATAATTAAACTATGTTATAATATCGTAGTAAGTAACATTGAGGAGTGAGCGCATGATATTACTTGAAAATGTATCAAAAGAATATAGAAATGGTGTGTATGCACTTAAAGATATTAATCTACAAATTGATAATGGTGAGTTTGTTTATATTATAGGTCCAACCGGTTCTGGTAAATCAACTTTAATTAAATTACTAGATGGTGAAGAAATTCCAAATTCAGGAAATGTATTCGTTGAAAATATTAATGTAGGTAAGTTAAAGCATTCAAAAGTTCCTTTATATCGTCGTAATATTGGTGTTGTATTTCAGGACTTTAGATTATTACCAAGTCTTACTATTTTTGAAAATATTGCCTTTGCTTTAGAAGTAATTGGTGAAAGTAAAGTAGCGGTACGCCATCGAGTTCGTGAAGTGTTAGAATTAGTTTCACTTCAAGATAAAGCGCGTAATTTCCCTCATGAATTATCAGGAGGCCAACAACAAAGGGCAACCATCGGTCGTGCAATTGCGAATAAACCAAAAGTACTAATTGCAGATGAACCAACTGGAAACTTAGATCCTGATAAATCAGCGGAGATTATGGAATTATTAGAAGTTATTAATCGTGAACAAGGCACAACGATATTAATGGTAACTCATGATATTACCTTAGTTAACCGTTTCAAAAAACGTACGATTGCCTTAGAAGAAGGGTATGTTGTTGCGGATATTATGAAGGGGGGCTATTTACAACATGATTAGATTTATAAAAAGCCTGCCTTATCATATAAAAACAGCTTTTAAAAGTGTCGCAAGACACTTTGCGATATCACTATCTGCATCAAGTGCAGTTATGGTTACTTTATTATTAATGTCGATGTTTTTAATCATTACAACCAATGTATCTAGTTTCACTAAAGGCATTGAAGAAGGAATTCAGATTCATGTAACGATTGATCCATTAATGAGTGAAAAAGAACAAATTGATTCATTACAAACTAAACTTGAAGCAATTGAAAACGTAAAGAAAGTAGTTTTTTCTGATAAAGATAAAGAATTAAAAGCATTTATTAAAGAAAAAGGTAAAATGTGGAGTGTTTATGAAGGTAGTGAAAATCCACTTCGTGATGCTTTCATTGTTGATGTAAGTGAAGCCGATCATATCGATGCTGTAAGTAAACAAATTCTAAACATTGATGGCTTTGAAAAAGCTGAATATGGTGGAAGTAGTATTAACACAATGGTAAGTTTATTTAAATCAATTCGTGATGGTGGTCTAGTCTTTGTCATTGCATTATCATTACTAGCTGTCTTCTTAATCCAGAATACAATTAAAATGACAATCTATGCGAGAAATAAAGAAATATCAATTATGCGAAATGTTGGTGCAGTTAACTGGTTTATTAAAACACCATTTATGATTGAAGGTATGATTATTGGTCTTATGGGATCAGTTATACCAGTCATTGTTACATGTTTTGGATATCAATATATCTATAATCAAATGGGAGGAGGATCTTTCTCAATGTTCCAATTCCAACCGGTATTCCCATTTGTATTAATCCTTTCAGGAATCTTGGTTCTATCAGGAGTACTAGTAGGAGCAATCGGAAGTTTCTTATCCGTAAGTAAATATTTGAGGTGGAGACGATGAAGAAAAAAATATTATTTGTCATGTTAGTTCTTTGTATGTTAATTCCTTATGGTTCTAATATCAATGCAACTGACTTTTCTGGAAAAGAAGATTATTATCGTAATCTTTGTAGTAGTGAAGGTGCAGATGCAACTTTATGTAATCAATTTCGTAAGTATTTGAATGAAAAAGCAAATGATATTCAAAACCAATTAAATGAAATGGATAATGAATTAAAAGCAGCAAAGAATAATATTAGTGAATTAGGTAAAAAGATTAAAGGATATCAAGGTCAAATTGACCAATTAGAAGCATCGATTCAAGAATCAAAAAACGTAATCGCAAATATTCAAAATACGATTGCATCACTTGATGCGAAAATATTAGAAACAAAAGAAAAAATTGATGCACGAAATAATCAGATTAAGAAAAGAATGATTGCGGAACAACCATTAATTGGTACAAATATGTATTTTGATTTTATTATGGGTTCAAAAGATTTGCTTGATTTAGTAAGAACAATGGATGGCATTAAAGAAATAACGAAGAATGATAATGCCCAAATTAAATTAATGAAACAAGATAAAAAGAAAATGGATGATATGAAGAGTGAACAAGTTCGTCTTGAAAAAGATCAAGAAGAAATAATGAAACAGGATGAAATTTCAAAACAAATAGCCGCAGAAATGAAAGCAAAAACACAGGTTTATATTAATGAGTATCAAGCAAAACAAGCTAATATTGAAGAAAAAATGCGTTCTGCGCAAGTTAGTATTAATGATGTATTAGCATTTATGCCAAATAGTGGTGGTATTAGTGGTGATGTTTCCAATAATGGTTGGATTCGTCCGATACAAGGAGCTTATATATCAGCAGGAACTTGGTATTATCCAGCAAGTTTTGGTGGTGGAGTACATTTAGGTGTTGATTATGCAGTAGGTGCTGGAACACCGATTCGTGCCCCTGCCGATTCCTTTGTAATGTATGCCAATAACCCATGTTCAAGTTATGGTTATTTAGGTAATGGTTGTGGCTTCCCTTGGGGAGGTGGCAATGATATTTCCTTACTTACAAGTGTAAATGGTGTAACTTATGCACTTACTTTCTTCCACATGATGCAGAATAATTTCTATGCGAAAGGTAGAACTCAATTCGCCCAAGGTGAAATTATGGGAATGGTTGGAAGCAGCGGAAACTCAACAGGCGCTCACTCACATATTGAAGTAATTCGCTTGAATATGTCGGTTCAAGAAGCAGCAGCCGTTTTCTCGCAAAGATATGACTTTGCATATGGAACAGGTTGGAATACGCCGGCTGCTTGTAGTCAATATGGTTGTCGTTTACAACCAGAAACAGTATTTCCATAAGGAACAAAATTAAATCGGCACTTCGTTGTCGATTTTTTCTATTCTTGATGCTTATCCGATTATTTAGGTTTAAAAGAAAATGGTTCATGGTATAATACTACTATGATACAAAAAGTGAGGAATCGATTGTATGGAATTTTTAGAACTTAATGAACAAGAATATAATGAATTCGCAATTCACCATCCTTATAAAAACTTCTGGCAAAGTGTTCCAATGGCTAATTTACGAAGAGAATTGGGTTGGAATGTTGTATATTTAGGAGTAAAAGAAAACAATGAAATCCAAGCAGCAAGCTTGATAACTTATCGAGATACACATTTTGGAAAGACTTATTTTCAGGCAATGCGTGGCTATTTAATTGATTTTAGAAACAAAGAATTATTAACATTTTTTCATAATCATTTAATCGCATATGCAAAGCGTAAAAAATGTATGTATTTAAAAATCGATCCTTATATCTTTGTGCAACAACGAAATGGAGCTGGTGAACTAGTTGAAAATGGCTTTGATAATCGAGATATTGTAGACTGTTTAAGTGAACTTGGCTATCAACACCAAGGATATAGCGTAGGTTATGATGATTTAAGTGAACCAAGATGGATGTATTATCGAGATTTAAACGTAGATCAAGAAGCAGAACTACTAAAAAGCTTTGATCAACAAACACGTTGGTCGATTAATAAAACAATAAAAACCGGAATCCAAATTAAAGAAGTAAAGTATGAAGAATTAAATGATTATAAGAAAATGATGGAGCATACATCAAGTCGGCGAGGTTTTATTGACCACACCTTTGAATACTATCAGGCAATGTATAAACATTTTAGTAAAAGTGATAACTTTAAAATACTTTATGCTTTATTAGATTTAAATATTTATGAGCATAATATCAACGAGAGTTTAAAAGAAGAACAAGCCAATTTAGTAGGAATTAACGAAGTTCTTGAAACACAACCTACATCAAAAAAATTCACAAAGAAAAAGAAAGTTTGTGAAGAAGCAATTGCGGGGTTTCAAAAGAAATTGAAAGAAAGTTCTAATTTAAGAAAAAAAGGGGATGTAATCACCCTTGCGGGTTCTATCTTTATTCCTTATGGGGATGAAGTTATGTATCTATTTAGTGGAGCTTATGATGAATATATGCACTTCAATGGTCCTTATGCGTTACAGTGGTATATGATGAAATATGCACTAGCAAACGGTTATAAGCGTTATAATTTTTATGGAATATCAGGTATCTTCAATGAAAGTGCAGAGGATTATGGTATCTATGAATTTAAAAATGGTTTCAAAGGTGAAGTTGGAGAATTAATTGGTGATTTTAAATACATCGTTGATCCTAAATCTTATCATCTGTATGAAGGATTAAGAAAACTAAAAAATAAGATAAAACATTAAGCTTGTTTTATCTTTTTATCCTTTTTAATTAGATGACAAAAGTTGTTTGACTTAAAAAATAGAGAATAATATGTTATTATTAGAAACGATTAGAAAATGAAATGAAACCTATAGGAGTGATTGACATGGATAATAAAAAAACCGTTCGATATAAATTGGTTCGTCATAAATGGCCAGATGAAATAGAAGCAGAAAAAAGGAAGAGAAATCGGCGAATTGCTACGATTGCTTTTTGTATTGCTTGTTTTTGTTTGGGTTTCTTTTCTTCAACCCTTTATCATGGAACAAATACAAATAATGGCTTCACTTCTGAAAAGTTTTCAACAATTTATAATATTATGAAAAATGAATGGTATTTTGGAAAAGACAACAAGAATCTTGAAGATAAATTAATCAATGGGGCAATTAATGGTATGGTGGATAGCGGTGGAGATATACATACAAATTACATGGATGCGAAAGTTTCCGCAAGTTTCGCAAGTTCACTTGAAGGACATTTCTATGGAATCGGAGTTCAGTATTATGAGGTGAACAATCAGTTTATTGTTGATCGAGTTTTCTTAGGCAGTCCTGCGGAAGAAGTCGGTATTATAAAAGGTGATATTATTAATAAAGTTGATAATCAATCATTAGAAAAATTTACTAGTGATGAAGTATCAAAACTGATTAAAGGAAAAAGTGGAACAACCGTAAAAATTGAGGTATTGCGAGAAACTAAGCCGATTAGTTTTGATGTTGAACGAAGAGAAGTCAATAACTCGGTATTTGGTGAAGTTAAAGGCGATACCGGTATTCTAGAAATATCTACCTTTGCGGAAACAACTGGAGAAGAAGTTGGCCGTTATTTAAAAGAATTTCAAATGCAAGGTATTAAAAAGATCGCCATTGACTTAAGAGATAATGGTGGAGGTTATTTAGTCGCAGCCGTTGATATCGCATCTTATTTCTTAGAAGAAGGGCAGACCATCTTTAAACAAGAGAATATCAAAGGTGAAATTACTACGTATCGGGTAAAGGAAGATACGACTCACTATAAATTTGATGATATCGTAATGTTGGTAAATGGTGATACAGCAAGTGCATCTGAAGTACTAGCAGCATGTTTAAGAGAACAATTAGGTGCTAAGTTAATTGGTACAAAAACATATGGAAAAGGAACTATCCAGATTACAACACCATTCAAAGATAATAGTACATTAAAATATACAATGGGAGAATGGCTCACATCTAAGGGTAAAAAGATTAATGGAAAAGGATTACAACCTGATGAAAAAGTTGAACTAGATGAAGCATTAATGACGAGAATTCCGGTGATGAAGAAAGATGCTGTTGTAAAGGTTGATAGTGTTTCTAGCATCGCTAAGATTGCCCAACTTCATTTAAGATTTTTAGGTTATAATGTTGATCGAGTTGATGAATATTTTTCATTTCAGGGATCTGCAGCACTTAAACAATATCAGAAAGATAAAGGTTTAGTAATTAATGGTGATATTAATAATGAGGTGTTAAATTCACTCTTATCATCCAGTGCTGTAAAATGGAAAAACGAACAAAGTCAATTAGATTTACAATTGAATAAGGCTTTAGAGGTACTTCATGGATGAACATTTATTTAGGGTAGTATCAAAATTTGAACCAGCTGGAGATCAACCAAAAGCGATTGAAGAATTGGTAGAAGGGATTCAAGCGGGTAAGAAACAACAAGTATTATTAGGTGCAACCGGAACTGGTAAAACCTTTACAATCTCTAAAGTAATCGAGCGAGTTAATAAACCTACGCTTGTTTTCGTGCATAATAAAACACTTGCGGGGCAACTATATTCAGAGTTTAAAGAATTCTTCCCGGATAATCGAGTTGAATATTTTGTCTCAAACTTTGATTATTATCAACCGGAAGCTTATCTACCAAGTAGTGACACTTATATTGATAAGAATGCGACGACTAATATGGAATTAGATATGTTGAGAATGGCGGCTGTTAATTCGATTCTAGAGCGTCGTGATACGATTATTATCGCATCTGTTGCCTGTATTTATGGTGCGAGTAATCCAGAACAATATCGTGATATGTTCATGGCGGTGCGGGTTGGTGAAGTCATTGATCGTAAAGTATTAATTGGAAAATTAGTATCACGTCAATATACGCGTAATGATATGGATTTACAACGAGGTTGTTTTCGAGTGCGTGGCGATAATATCGAAATTGCATTAGGGCATAGTGATGCTTATATTGTACGGATTGAATTATTCGATGATGAAATTGAACGTATCTGTGAAGTCGATCCATTAACTGGGAAAATATTGAATGCTTATAGTGTTTATGTAATCTATCCTGCTAGTGGCTATGCAACTAACCGTGATATTATTCTTAGAGCTTGTGATACAATCACAAAAGAAGCAGAAGAAAGAATCGATTTTCTTGAAAAAGAAGGTAAGCTATTAGAAAAACAACGCTTAGAACAAAGAACTCGTTATGATGTAGAAGCACTACGTGAATTTGGTGTTTGTCCAGGCATCGAAAATTACTCTCGTCATATCGATGGTCGTGCACCAGGAGTTCGTCCTTATACCTTGTTTGATTACTTTCCAGATGATTTCTTATTAGTGGTTGATGAATCACATGTATCACTTCCACAAGTAAGAGGAATGTATAATGGAGATCGGGCTCGTAAAGAAGTTTTAGTAAACTATGGATTTCGTTTACCAAGTGCATTAGATAATCGACCACTTCGTTTTGAAGAATTTGAATCGATGATTAACCAAGCTATCTTTGTGTCCGCAACACCAGGTGATTATGAAATGGAAAAAACTAACGGTGAAATTGTCGAACAAATTATTCGACCAACCGGTTTATTGGATCCAATGATTGATGTACGTCCTAGTAAGGGACAAATTGATGATTTAGTAGATGAGATTCACAAACGGATTGAAAAGAATGAACGTACCCTAGTTACGACTTTAACGGTACGAATGGCAGAAGATCTAACGAGTTATTTAAAAGGAATGGATTTTAAAGTCGCATGGCTTCATCATGAAGTAAAAACAATTGAACGAACGGAGATTATTCGTGACTTACGTAAAGGTAAATACGATGTATTGATTGGGATTAACTTATTAAGGGAAGGATTAGATATACCGGAAGTATCTTTAATCGCAATTCTTGATGCGGATAAGGAAGGATTTTTAAGAAGCGAACGCTCATTAATTCAAATTACTGGTCGTGCTGCACGTAATGAACATGGTCAAGTTATTATGTATGGAGATACAATTACGAAATCAATGCGTAAAGCAATTGATGAAACAAAACGTCGTCGTGATATTCAAATTGAATATAATAAAGTTCATGGTATTACACCAAAAACAATTATTAAAGAGATTCACGAAGTAGTTCGTAGTAAAGAAACACAGAGTATGACGGCTCAGTATTTAAAGAAAAAATCAAAGATGGATAAGAAGGATAAAGATAAATTATTGAGTAATCTTGAGAAAGAGATGAAAGAGGCCGCAAAGGTATTAGATTTTGAAAGAGCGGCACAACTTCGTGATATCTTATTGGAGTTACGTAATTCTTAAAACAAATCATAAATGTCTCTAAAAACTCTTGAAACTAAAAGAGTTTTTTAATATAAATTATGCGAAACATTAGAACTTTGGGGTATACTAATGTATAATAAGAAAGTAGTAATTGAGGTGATAATATGAATCATGAATTCATTACAATAAAAGGTGCAAGAGAAAATAATCTTAAAAATATTGATATCGACATACCTCGTAATCAATTTGTAATTATGACTGGAGTATCCGGTTCTGGGAAAACTTCGCTTGCTTTTGATACAATTTATGCAGAGGGACAACGCCGTTATGTTGAATCACTCAGTGCTTATGCTAGACAGTTTTTAGGAAATAGTGAAAAGCCTGATGTTGATAGTATTGAAGGTTTATCACCCGCTATATCAATTGATCAAAAGACAACAAGCAATAATCCTCGCTCCACAGTTGGAACGGTTACTGAAATTTACGATTATTTAAGACTTTTATATGCAAGAATTGGTACTCCTTATTGTCCGATTCATAATGAACCAATCACATCACAAACGATTAAACAAATGGTTGATCGGGTTATGTTGATTGAAGATAAAACAAGACTTATGATTCTATCACCGATTGTGAAAGGGAAAAAAGGAACACACAAAGAACTATTAGAAAACCTTCAAAAAGAAGGATATATAAGAGTCAGAATTGATGGTGATACTCATTTAATTGAGGATATGGAACCATTAGAAAAAAATAAAAAACATAATATCGATGTCATAGTTGATCGTATTATTAAAAGTGATGATCGCTCTCGTCTTCATGATTCTTTAGAAGCAGCTTTAAAACTTAGCGATGGCAATGTTGTCGTTGCTTATAATGGAGAAGAGATATTATTCTCAAGTAATTATTCTTGTAAGTATTGTGGCTTTTCAATACCGAAACTTGAGCCTCGTCTATTTTCATTCAATGCTCCATTTGGTGCTTGTGATAATTGTAAAGGGCTTGGCATTACGATGGAAGTTGATGTTGATTATTTAATTCCAGATCGTAAAAAGAGTATTCGCAAAGGTGGTATTATTTACTATAAGAATATTATTAGTAAAGATAATTTAGAGTGGCAAAGATTTAAAGCACTTTGTGATTTTTATGAAATTGATTTAGATAAACCAATTGAAAAATTTACAAAAAAAGAAATGGATATTGTACTTTATGGAAGTAAAGATATCATTACTTATAAAATATATTCAAAATCAGGTAATATTGCACAACGCAGTGAATTAATTGAAGGTATTTGTACTTTGATTGAGCGCAGATATCGTGAAACATCTTCGCAGATGTCACGGGATTGGTATGCGACTTTCTTATCAGAGGCAACATGCCCCGTGTGTGGTGGAAAACGATTAAATGAACAAGCCTTATCGGTGCGAGTTGGTGGTATTAATATTTATGAATGGACACAAATGTCAGTGAAACAATCTCTGTTATTTATGGATCAACTTGTATTAACTAAACAACAAAGTGAAATCGCTAATTTAGTTGTAAAGGAAATATATAATCGTTTAAATTTCTTAAGCAATGTTGGTTTGAATTATCTAACATTAGCACGTCTTGCAGGTTCTCTATCAGGAGGAGAAGCACAACGAATTCGATTAGCTACACAAATTGGATCACATTTGACTGGTGTTTTATATGTATTAGATGAGCCGAGTATTGGCTTACATCAACGTGATAATGATCGTTTGATTGGAACATTAAAAGAAATGCGTGATTTAGGTAATTCTTTAATTGTTGTGGAACATGATGAAGACACAATGCGTGCCAGTGATTATATTATTGATGTCGGACCTGGTGCTGGTGCTCATGGTGGGCATATTGTTGCGGCAGGCACACCACAAGAAGTAATGGATAATCCTAATTCTTTAACTGGACAATATTTAAGTGGTAAGTTAAAGATTGATATACCTACGCTGCGCCGAAAAGGTAGTGGTAAGAAATTAGAAGTCATTAATGCTTATGAAAATAATTTAAAACATATCAATGTCACAGTTCCCCTCGGTACTTTATGTGTGGTAACCGGAGTTAGTGGAAGTGGAAAATCTTCGCTTGTAACGGAAATCATTTCTAAGGGGATTGGTCAATATCTAGGTAGGGTTCGGATGAAACCTGGTAAGCATGACAAGATTAAAGGAATTAAAAATATTGATAAGATTATTGATATTTCACAAGACCCAATTGGTCGTACCCCTAGATCAAATCCAGCAACTTATACGGGAGTGTTTGATGATATCCGTGATTTATTTACTCAGACACCTCAGGCACGTGAACGTGGTTATGAAAAAGGTCGTTTCTCTTTCAATGTGAAAGGTGGACGATGTGAAGCATGCCAGGGTGATGGTATTTTAAGAATCAGCATGCATTTTCTTCCTGATGTTTATGTACCTTGTGAAGAATGTGATGGAAAACGTTATAATGATGAAACCCTTCAAGTAACTTATAAAGGGAAAAATATTTATGATGTATTAGAAATGAGTGTAGAAGAGGCAATTGATTTCTTTAAAAACATTCATAAAATTGCTCATAAACTACAAACATTAAAAGATGTAGGTCTTGGTTATATTAAACTTGGTCAAAGTGCAACGACTTTATCAGGTGGAGAAGCACAAAGAGTTAAACTAGCAAGTGAACTTCAAAAGAGTGCTACTGGTAAGACATTATTTATTTTAGATGAACCAACAACTGGTTTACATACCCATGATGTGGCGAAATTATTAGAAGTATTACAGCGTATTGTAGAGAATGGTGATTCGGTTATTGTCATAGAACATAATTTAGATATTATTAAATGTGCAGATTATGTAATTGATATTGGACCTGAAGGAGGAGATGAAGGAGGTAATATTATTGCCTGTGGAACTCCAGAAGAAATCGTGAAAGTAGCGCAAAGTTATACTGGACAATACTTGAAGAAAGTATTAAAGAGAGGTTAAATTATGCCAACAAATGATAAGATTGCGACCATTAAAAGTTTAATTGACTATTTCAAATTCGAACAAATTACGGGAGATAATGAAGCAATTAAAAGAACCATTGAAATTGCTGATACCAATCGACCAGGTCTTGAATTAGCGGGATTTTTTGATTATTCACAGGCAAAAAGGTTAGTTGTATTAGGCGATAAAGAAATGGCTTATATTGCGACCATGAAAGATGCAAGTCAAGAGAAATCATTTGATTTCATTACCAGTGATACAACTCCTGGCATTATCATTTCTAAATCACATGCTTGTCCACCTATTTTAAAACAAATTGCAGAAGCTAAAAACTTTCCAATCTTGAGTTCAAGTTTTCCTACCTATCGTTTAATTGTCGATGTGACAACTTACTTAGATGATTTATTAGCACCGAGTGAATGCATTCATGGAGGGTTAATTAATATCTATGGTAAAGGTGTATTAATTCGTGGTGAAAGTGGTTTAGGTAAGAGTGAAATTGCATTAGAATTAATTAAAAGAGGACATTTATTAGTTGCGGATGATCGAGTTGATTGTTATCGTAGTCATAATCGAATCATCGGAAAAGCACCAGAGTTATTAACGGGTATGTTAGAAATACGCGGTATTGGTATTATTAATGTATCGAGAATGTTTGGTGCAAGTTCGGTCTTACCTAAAACAGAAGTTGATTTCGTGGTAAAACTTGAAAAATGGCAAGATGGTGCAGATTATGATCGGGTTGGTATTGAAGATAAGAAATATGAAAATATTTTAGATGTGAACATTCCTAAAATTATTGTCCCGGTTCGTGAAGGGCGTTCAATGGCAGTTATTATTGAATCAGCGGTTACGAACTTTACATTAAGTGAAATGGGTATGGATAGTGCAAAGGAATTTGAACAACGCGTCTTAGATTATATTAAAAAGAATCAGAATCAATAAGGAGGAGTTTTATGGCTTTGTTTCCCGATATACAAACTTTTATTCAAGTAGGACCATTACGTATTACATGGTATGCTATTTTTGTTTTAAGTGCTGCTTTTGTTACCTATTATTTATGTTTAAGAACCTTTCGTAAATGGGGATATAAGGATGAAGTTTTTGAAAATTTCTTCTTGATGATGTTACCAATCGCAATTATTGGAGCCCGCTTATGGTATGTTATATTTGAGTGGGAACGATATCGCTCAGACCTTATAAAAATCTTCTTTACATGGGAAGGTGGACTAGCAATTCATGGTGGTATCATTGCTGCAATTATATTTGGTTGTTTCTATTTTAAGAAAAAATGTATCAATGGCCTTCGTGTAGCAGATGTTGTTTTCTCTAATTTATTAATTGCCCAAGCAATTGGTCGATGGGGAAATTTTATGAACCAAGAAGCCTTTGGTGGCATTGTTTCAGAAGGTTTCTATCAATACTTTCCAAGTTTTATAAAGAATCAAATGTTTATTGAAGGAGCATATCGTCAACCTACTTTCTTATTTGAAAGTGTAGGTTGTTTGATTGGATTTCTCTTGATTAAGTTTGTATTTCGTAAATATGGATATAAAAAACGTGGAGATATGATGTTTGCCTATTTTGCATGGTATGGAACGATTCGTCTTTTTATAGAAGGATTAAGAAGTGATTCCTTAATGCTAGGTGGTATACGCGTAGCACAGTTAATATCTATTCTAGGTATCCTAATTGGATTATTTGGTTTATTCGGTGTGTGGGATAAGTTACTGTCTAAGTTTTATCCTTTCAAGAAACAAAAACCAGTTGTTATCTTTGATTTAGATGGAACGCTATTAGATACAGAAAGTTTAATCTTTGCTTCTTTTAATCATACATTTGAAAAATATAAACCAGATTATAAATTAAGTGAAGCTGAATTAAAATCATTTTTAGGACCTACATTAAAACAGTCATTTGATCGTTACTTTGATCCTAATATGAGCGATGAATTAATTAAATGTTATCGTGACTATAATCATATTCATCATAATGAATATGTAAAAGCATTTCCAAAAGCAAAAGAAACATTAACTTATTTAAAAGAGAATGATTATGATTTGGCAATCGTTTCAAATAAAACTAAAGAAACAGTTCGATATGGCTTAGATTTTTGTGAACTTTCAGAATTTTTTGAAGTAATTATTGGCTGTGAAGATATCACTCATACTAAACCAGATCCAGAAGGTATCATCAAAGCTTGTAAAGAGATATATCGAGGTAGTGATGATGTAATATACATCGGGGATAGTGTATCCGATATTGAAGCAGCAAAGAATATGGGTGCTTATAGTATTGCCGTTAGTTTTGATAAAGGTAATTTGGAGAATTTAAAAGCATGTAAACCATGCGCTATCATTGATCAATTATCAGATGTAATTGAAGAATTAAAGGAGGATCACGAATGGAGCGACGTTACGATTTATTAATTATTGGAGCAGGGCCAGCAGGTATGACGGCAGCAGTTTATGGAAGTAGAGCAGGTTTAACATGTGCAATGCTTGAATCAGGAGCACCGGGTGGTAAACTTGTGAAAACAGCTGAAATACAGAATTGGCCAGGAATTAAAGAAACACAAGGGGCACAACTTGCCTATGAAATGTTTGAACATTCTACTTATTTTGGCGCTGAATATTTATATGGAAATGTGATAAAAATAGAAGATGGCAAAGAATATAAAAAAGTAATTTGTGATGATAATAATATTTATGAGGCAAAAGCAGTGATTGTTGCGACTGGTACATTAGAGCGAATGATGAATATTCCAGGAGAACAAGAAAATATAGGTCGTGGTGTTTCTTATTGCGCTGTATGTGATGGAGCATTCTTTAAAGATGAAGAGGTCGTCGTTATCGGTGGTGGTAATTCTGCATTAGAAGAAGCACAATATTTAACGCAATTTGCGAAGCAAGTAACAATATTAATTCGTCGCGATGTATTTCGTGCCGATGCGATTATTCAAGAACATTTATTAAAGAATGAAAAAGTAAAAGTAATTACGAAAGTTGTACCAGTATCTGTTAAAGATGATGGGAAAAAAGTAAGTGGAATTGAAATTAAGAATGTTGATACTGGTGAAATATCAATACTACCAGCAAAAGGAATATTTCCCTACATTGGTCTTGACCCTTCAACATCCTTTCTAACGGGGCTTGATGTATTAGATGAACATGGTTACATTATTACCGATGAGAACGGAGAAACAAAGATTAAAGGTCTCTATGGAGCAGGTGATGTAATTGTGAAGAAACTTCGTCAAGTTGTAACCGCAGCAGGGGATGGAGCAATTGCAGCTCAACATGCATTTCATCAAATTAAAGGAATATAGAGAATTATCTAAATTAACTGTAGTTATCGTAATTACAGTTTTTTTGTGGTCACATCTAATCTATGATAGAATGAAGAAAGGCGTTTTTAAGGAGGAATTATGTTTAAAGGGTATATAGATGATTTAAAGAATGAATTTTGTGGTTATAACAAGAACAGTTTAATGAAAGATATATTGGCAGGTTTAACAGTTGGTGCAGTAGCATTACCACTTGCTTTAGCCTTTGGAGTAAGTAGTGGAGCTAATGGCGCTGCTGGGTTAATTACGGCAATAATTGCTGGATTATTAATTGGTGGATTATCAGGTGCATCGTATCAAATATCAGGACCAACAGGTGCTATGAGTGCTATTTTGATTGGACTCAGTACGACCTATGGCTTACAAGGGTTTTTTATCGCAAGTTTATTATCAGGTATTTTATTGTTAATAGCTGGCATTTTTAAATTTGGTAAGATTATATCCTTTATTCCTGCAAGTGTTATAACCGGTTTCACAAGTGGCATTGCAATTACAATCGCTAGTGGTCAAATCGACAATTTCTTCGGTGTAACTTCTCTAGGTAATAATCCGATTGAAAAGATGATATCTTATTTTAATATAGGCTTTCCGCTTCAGTATCAAACGATGTTTTTTGGTTTACTAGTTGTTTTTCTTATGATGCTTTGGCCTAAGAAATGGTCAAAGATTTTACCATCTTCGCTACTTGGTATTATGATCTCATTATTAATCAATATGAGTGGCAATTTTAATGTTATGGAAGTAGGAGCGATACCTTCTACCTTGTTCCCAGAAATTCGATTAGATATTAGTCAAATAAATATTGAAACAATCAATCAATTTCTTATGCCAGCCATATCAATTGCTGCTTTAGGTATGATTGAATCACTTTTATGTGGTGTAAGTGGTGGTAAGATGAAAGGTGAAAAACTTAATAGCGAGAGGGAGTTGGTAGCACAAGGACTTGGGAATATAATAATCCCTTTCTTTGGAGGAGTGCCAGCTACAGCAGCCATTGCACGGACTAGTGTTGCGATTAAAGCCGGTGGTAAAACTCGACTTGTAAGTATTTTTCATTCTTTATTCTTATTACTTTCAATGTTTATATTAGGTCCTTTTATGTCAAAAATTCCGCTTGCAGCTTTAGCTGGTGTATTAATTGTAACAGCATGGCGGATGAATGAATGGCATGCAATTAAATTTATGTTTTCTCATAAAATAAAAACGAGTATTTTTCAGTTTCTAATCACAATGCTTGCGACAATTATCTTTGATCTTACCGTTGCGATAATGCTCGGTGTAATTTTCTCAATGTTAATGTTTGTTTTGAAAAACTCAAAACTAAATATTGAATCAAGTGTTGTAAAGCAAGAAAGACTTACAATGCAATTAGTTAATAATCATGATGAAAGTATTGTTTTATATTTAAGTGGGCCACTGTTCTTTGGTAATCAAGAGCAGTTGAGTAATAAAGTAGAAACATTATTACCAACTACAAAAGCCTTTATTATATCGATGCGAGGGGTTCCTAACATTGATGATTCAGGAGTAAAAGAACTTATGAATCTTTATGATATGTGTTTAAAAGAAGATATAAAAATTATATTTTGTGGTATTCAAAAAGAAGTACTTGAACAAATGAAGCGTGAAGATTTTCTTGATTATGTAGGACCAGAAAATATTACATGGGATAGTATTATGGCAATTAAATATTTGGATTCGATTCAATCAATTTAAGTCAAATAATTGTGAAACACCCATACCTGTGGTACTATATTAATAAGCGAGGTGGATAGTTTATGAAAGAACAAAATGTTATTTTAGTTACAGGAATGTCCGGTGCTGGTAAAACAACCGCAATGGGGATTCTTGAAGATATGGGATATCACTGTATCGATCAGTTTCCAGTCCAACTAATAAAAAATCTTGGTGAGATTATTCGTGAAGAACCAGATCCACGTTATAGTAATATTGCCCTTGCAACAACCGCAATTGATTATCCGGTATTTTTAAATTATTTTGAAAATATTGGAGTTAATGTTCGAGTTGTATTTCTAGATGCATCAAATGAGAAGTTATTATTACGTTATAAATTTACTAGAAGACATCATCCTTTCTTAATGTTTTCTAAAGCAAATACATTAGAAGAAGCAATTGAAGTAGAACGTGATATGTTTAACTCAATTAACGAGCGTGCTATTTTACATATTGATACTACTAAAATGAGTCAACAAGAATTAAAGAATGTAATTGAAACAAAACTTACCTTTACAAGTAAGCCATCATTTTCAATTTCTTTTGTTTCATTTGGTTATAAATATGGAGTTCCACTAGATGCAGACTTATTATTTGATGTACGTTTCTTACCTAATCCATATTATATCCCTGAATTGAAAGAAATGACCGGGGATGATGCGCCTGTTTATGATTATGTTATGAAGTTTGAACAAACACAAATATTCTTAGATAAAATACAAACTTTTTTAGATTATGCTTTCATAGAATATGATAAAGAAGGGAAAACTCATTTAACAGTTGGAATTGGCTGTACCGGAGGACAACATCGTAGTGTCTCTGTAACAAATTGGCTTTTTGACCATTATAAAGAAAAGTACAATAGTTATAAAGGTCATCGTGATAAGAAAGAGAGATAATTATGAAAAATGTTGTAATTATTGGTGGGGGTACGGGACTTTCCGTTATCCTGCGTGGTGTGAAGCAACTTGAAGATATAAAAATATCTGCAATTGTAACGGTTGCAGATGATGGTGGTAGTACCGGACGTTTACGTCGTAAATTTCATATTCCTGCCATGGGAGATATTCGAAATGTAATGTGCGCCTTAGCTGAGAGCGAAACCTTATTGTCATCTTTAATGAATTATCGTTTTGAAGGAGAAGATGATGATATTGGTGGTCATAATCTAGGTAATTTAATTTTAACCGCCTTATCTCAACAAAGTGGTAGTTTTATGACTGCGATTCAAGAGATATCAAAAGTATTAAATGTTAGAGGTACAATTATCCCATCAACTGAACAAGTAATTACCCTATATGCAATTATGCAAGATGGTACGATTGTTCGTGGTGAAAATAATATTCCTAAATATAGTAACCGAATTGAACGAGTTTTTTATGAAGATGATGTTTATGCTTCACCGCAATCACTTGCGGCAATTCATGATGCCGATATCATTATTTATGGGATTGGTTCACTTTATACAAGTATTATTCCTAATTTAATCATTCCTGGTATTTGTGATGAAATAAAAAGAAGTAAAGCAAAAAAATATTATTTTTGTAATGCAATGAATCAACCAGGGGAAACAGATGGTTACTTTTTAGAGGATCATGTAGAGGCGATTTTAAACCATACGTATCCAGGGGCGATCGATACAGTCATTGCTTATGATAATGAATTAGATCAAGCAACCTTAAATCGTTATATTGAAAAAGGATCACATGAAATTACAATTCGTGATGAACAGCATCCATATAAAATTATTACTTGCGATATTTTAAAGTTTGATGATGGTTTGATTCGTCATGACAGTAATAAAATTCGTGATGTAGTAGATCGTATTATAAAGAATCAGGAGGATGATTATGTCGTTCACAAGTGAAGTGAAAGCCGAGATATCACTGAATGAATTACATCCTTGTTGTGTCAAAGCACAATTAGCTGCTCTGATTCAAATGTGTTCTACTTTGAGTTTCACTAGTCGAGGAATGCATATTGTCATTAAAAGTGAAAATGCAAATACAGCAAAAAGAATCTGGAAATTATTAAAGAGTTATTATCAAGTAGATAGTGAATTATCGGTATTAAAGAAAATGAAACTTAAAAAGAATAACATATATGTTATTCGTGTGACAAATAAGGCTGCTTACATTTTAGAAGATTTAGGAATCTTTAATGAAAATGGATTACAAACTCATCCACCTTTTTCGATTCTGAAAAAAGATTGTTGTGCTCGTGCTTATTTAGCGGGTGCTTTTCTCGCAAGTGGCTCCGTTAATTCTCCACAAACAAGTAATTATCATTTAGAAATTAGTGCAAATTCAGTTGAACTTGCGAATTTTATTATGAAACAAATGCATAAATTTGATTTGCCCGCCAAATATATTAAACGTCGAAATCAAGATGTTGTATATTTAAAAGCAAGTGATAAAATTTCAGATTTCTTGCGCTGCGTTGGGGCAAATGAAGCTATCTTTACGTTTGAAGATAGTCGGATTCAACGTGATTTTATGAACTCCTTAACGCGCCTTGATAATTGTGAACTAGCAAACGAAATGAAAAGTCTAGCGGCCGGAAAGAAACAAGTAGATGATATTGAATATATTGAAAATTATCTAGGTTTAGATCATTTATCTGATAAATTAAAAGTAGTTGCCTATTTACGGAAAGAGAATCCCGAAAGTTCTTTAAATGAACTGTGTGATATTTATTATGAAGAAACCAAGGAAACGATATCTAAATCGGGGATGAAACATCGTTTAAGTAAATTAAAAGAACTAGCAGATACCTATCGTGGTGTATAAAAATATAAATAACGTGTAAACTAAGAATGGTGATAAAGATGCGACTATTATTCGCCATCCTTAGTTTAGTTTCACTTTTTTCATATGGTGTAAGTTATCCAGTTGCGTTAAAGAGTTGTGATAAAGGACAAATCTTTGTGCTTTATCAAAATGAAACAATTGAGATTTCATTGTTTAATTTACGCTTAAATGAAAAGGGAAAAGAGAAAATTTGTAGTTTGATTCAAAAAGAAAAAGATCTAAAGATTGAAATTGATTCATCTTCAGCTTTAACTCAGCCTTTACCTGTCTATTTATTTGTGAAAAATGATCTGATTCAAGAAAAATTAATTTCCTTAAATATGGCTAACATCGCAATCGCAAATCCTGAATATAAATATGCTAGGAAGATGGAAGAGGCAAAGAGCAGTGTAAAAACAATTGCGAAAAGCAAAGAAACAGTGTTTATTAAAGGCAGTAAACAAAGAATTGGATGGATTTTTTTGTTTAGTTTAATAACCTTATGGTTTTTACTCTTTTATTTAATATTTCGAGATAAATTACGATTACACTTATCGTAGGTAGACAAATGGTCAAAATATGTTATCATTTCACTATACGAAAGAAGGGTAAGATTATGGATAATTCGAAGGGTTATAAAGACTTACCTCTAAGAAAGAAAAACAATTCGAAATCCAAATCAGAAGTGATTGATACAGAGGAAGCAAATTCTGACATTCTAGTTCGATTCGGAAAAACAGTAAGAAGTCTAAGATCATCGCTTGAGATGACTCAAGAAGATTTAGCAGTTAAAGCTGGTTTACATCGAAATTACATTTCTGACATGGAGCGAGGAACACGAAACGTATCACTCAAAGCCATTAGTAAAGTTGCTATGGCGTTAAATGTTGATGAGAGAGATTTATTCTGAGAAAGCATCTATTTAGATGTTTTTTTTAATCAATTTTGTGAAATTATGGCAGATTACATCGGAAGAGTTCACAGTTGGGCTTTTTTATACTATAATAGGTACATCGAAAGCGAGGTAACACATGAATTCTTTAATCGGATTATTCGTAGGAATGATAATTTTTATGGTAATTATTAATTTGCTTCCCTACCTTTTACCATTTTTCTTAATTATTTGGGTCGTAACCATGATTTTTAATGTGGTTCGTCAAGTAAAAATGAGAAAAGCACAAGAACAATATTATCGAAATAATCAAACTCAGGATGATGGTACTTCTTACACAAACAGTGAATCAAGTAATAACAGTGTAAATCCAGATGTAATTGATGTTGAGTATACTGAAAAAGAGGATAACTAGAAAATGATTAGGGATGCTGTATCAAAAGATAAAGAAGAAATCGTACGCATTTGGAAAAGTGCCTATAGTACAAAAGCAGAAAACTATCTTGATTTCTTTTTTAATGATTGCTTTGACCAAGGAAAGTGTATTTTGATTGAACAAGATGGGCGTATTGTATCGATGCTTCAATATCATAATGCGGTGATGGAATTTCAAAAGCGAAAATTAAGTGTATCTTATCTTCATGATATAGTGACAATTCCTGATTATCGAAAACGTGGTCATATGCGTAAATTAATGGAAACTACTATCGATGAAGTGAAGCATAACCATTTGATTTCAATTATGGAAGCTTATAATCCACGAATTTATGAACAATTTGGTTTTGAAGTTGTTTATTATCAGAAACATTATACTGTTCATTCTAGTCAATTAGAACATGTGAATACAATTGGGGTTGATACCTCAGTAAACACACAAGACTTATTAGAATTATATCAGCGCTTTACAAAACATTTTGAAGGCTATTTAATTCGTGATGAAGCATATTTTAAACAATTAATTGAGTGTTCAAAATTAAGAAACTATGGTTTATGTACTTATTTAAGTAAGCATAACCAAGTCGATGGTTATGCATTTTATGAAATCATTAATAATGAAATCGTTGTGAAAGAAATAATATATATGGAATCAATTGCCTTATTAAAAATGATGAAATATATTATCGGTGAACATCATAGTATTGAAGTCATTGTTTCACAAGGTGAGAAACTAGAGAAAGTAATTCCTTTATTAATTCCTAAAAAGTTAAGTTATATGATGGCACGAGTTAACAACTATGATTTATTTAATAAATTATTTAATACGGAAGTAAAAAATGTAAAAGAAGCCTATACCTTATTAAGCAAACCTAAATATCTTAATTTATACTATTAAAAATGCCAAGGTCTATTGACCTTGGCATTCATTTTTATTTCTTTAATTTTATTTTTTTGGGTTGATTCTCTTTTAATTCTAATTCAGGATGTTTTTGTTTATATAAAATAACATAAACATGAAGTCCTGCGAAATATAAGGCAAAAGCACAAATAACATAACAAGTACCTAATAAGAAAGTATCGAATTTCTGCTCATAACCAAGCATGACGAATAATATACCTACTGCAGCATATAAAACGGCAAGTAGAATCAACATACTAGTTTTCTGTTCTGACATAATAGCTAATCGAGAACGACTGTTTTCAGGTTCAAACTTCTCAAGTTGTGATAAACTTGGTAAGAAGTAAGTACGATAACGCATTTCTAATATTAGATATAAAGCAATACCAGCACCAACACATACATAGAGTAGAGTAGGCATTGGAAAGATTTCAAATGATCCAAGTAGTGCAGCTAATACTAAACCGAAGATAAAACGATTAGAATATAATTGATATTGACTAAATTTATCTTCAGGAACAACGTATCCTAGTTGTTTCTTTTTATTGTAAAGAACATAACGTCCGTGTTTATCTTTATAGACATTGCGACCACTGATTGTCGGTTCCCTTTTTTTCTTATTTTTTCCCATCAAAATCACCTCTGTTCTATATTATATATGGAAAAGATACTTTCGTCTAGAATTATAGTTCTAGAAATTAATAATCTTTTTGCACATTTTAGCCAACCTGACCCACTTCGATTGTCATTTGTACAACCTTGTTCTATAATCAAGATGTTAAGAGGTACGTAAAGTACCGTATAAAAGGAGAGTTGAATATGTTATTTGGAAAAGAAAAACACGACTTTGAAAATCTAAAAGGAATCTTCACAGCGTCTGAGATTTATCAACAACCAGCTACTTGGGCTAAAACAATTGCGCAAATCAAAAACGAGAAAAATGAGATTAAGAAATTTATTGAAAATGTAACAAGTCAAAATGATTATGATGTTATTTTAACTGGTGCAGGAACAAGTGAATTTGTTGGTAATGCTTTATTCTCTTATTTGAATAAACTTACAAACTACAAAACAAAATCATATGGTACAACAGATATTGTCGCAACTCCAGAAAACTATTTATCTGCGACTAAGCCAACTTTATTAGTTTCATTTGGTAGAAGTGGTAATTCACCTGAATCAGTTGCTGCAGTTGATGCTGCAGATGTAGTATGTGGAAGTAATGTTCATCACTTATTTGTTACTTGTAATGCAAATGGTGCTTTATCAAAAGCAGCAGAAACAAGAAGTAATGCATATGCAATTAATTTAACTCCAGAAACTCATGATCAAAGTTTCGCAATGACAAGTAGTTTCTCTAATATGATGTTAGCAACATTATTAAGTTTCTCAATTGATCAATTGGATGAAACAATAAAAACAGTTGAAATGATTATTAAATCTGCTCAAACATTCTTAGATGAGAAGTTTAATGTAATTGGTGATATTGCTTATGCTTATAACTTTAACCGGATTGTTTATTTAGGTTCAAATGCATTAAAGGGAATTGCTCAAGAAAGTTCTTTAAAAATGCTTGAACTTACAGCAGGCCGTGTTACTACTATGTATGATACACCAATGGGCTTTCGTCATGGACCTAAATCAATTATTAATGATGAAACATTAACAGTTGTTTATTTAAGTGATGATGCTTATACACGTCGTTATGAAATGGATTTAATCAAAGAAATGAGTGGTCAACGTAAAGGTAACAAGATTTTAGCAATTACAAATAAACAAGATGCTGAATTAAAAGGCTTAGTTGACTTCTATTTTGCCTTTGAAAATAGTGGTGAAGCTAATAATATGTTCTTAGGCTTTGACTATATTCTAGTTGCGCAAGTACTTGCATTATTTAAATCATTATCTTATAATATAACTCCAGACAATCCATGTCCAAGTGGAGAAGTAAATCGTGTTGTTAAAGGGGTAATTATTTATCCATATACACGCTAGGGAAAGAAGAGGATATTAATTTATGATCGGTATTATTGTAACGGGACACGGTAACTTTGGTTCAGGATTAACTAGTTCATTAAGATTAATCGGTGGAGAACCTAAAGATTATCAATTTGTAGACTTCTTATCTGACTATTCAGTTGAAGATCTAGAACGCGAATTAACAAAAGCAATTGAAGCATTAAAAGATTGCGATGGAATCCTTGTTTTATCTGATTTAGCTGGAGGTTCACCTTTTAAAACATCCGTAGAACTTAGCATGAAACATGAGAAGATTAACGTAATTGGTGGAACAAACTTACCAATGTTAATTGAAGTAAACATGGCTCGTACTTTTATGGACGATATGGAAGCATTAACACAAATGGCAATTAATACAGGTAAAGATCAAGTTGTTCAATATGTATTTAAACCAGTTGAACAATATGAAGATATGGAAGACGGTATTTAGTTAAACATAATTTAGTAGAGTAGAACATTAAATTGTTCTGCTCTTTTTTATGTTAAAGAGAAATAGAAACAGTGAAATTACTGATTTAAATAAAAGAATAAAAGTAAATGAAAGCAATCCCTAGTAATAGATAAACATGAATCGCTTGATACTATTTTCTTTATAACGATTCTGTTATATTTTATGTTTGTAATCTCATGTATAATGAGTCTGCGTATCATATACTTTGATTTGTTTCTTTAGATATTCTTTCGTTTTATAAGAACAAATTATTAATTATTATTCGATATAATAAAAATAAAGAAAGGAATATGATATAAAGGTAGAATACCTTAAAATTCCTAGGAGGAGAAAAAATGAATCAAAAAACAAAAAGAATCGTTGGCATTGGTGTAGCCATTGTTGTAGTAATTGGAATTAGTTTTGGCATTAAAAGTTATATAAGTGGTAAAATTGAAAAGGTTCAACAAAGTACGAATTATGGACCATCCTATACAGAAGCAGAAGTAATGCCACAAACAATTGAAAATTCAATTCGTGGAGCAGGAACTTATTCATCTTTTAATATTGCGAAATTAAATGTTGGAGAAAGTGTAAAAGTAGTTAAACAATTAGTTGAAGATGGAAGTGCTGTAAATGCACAAGCAAATGTTTTACTAGTAAATGATGGAAATGAAAATAGTTATGTTAAAGCACCAATTGGTGGATTATTTTATATTCGACAAAGTGATGGAGTAACTAGTTATTCTATTTATGATATCCAAAATAGTGGAATCTTAGTTCAAGTAGGTGAAAGTGATGCAGCTAAAGTTGTAGTTGGTCAAAAGGTTATTGTCCATGTTACAGCACTTAATAAAGATGTAGAAGGAAGTGTTGTATATATTTCAAAAGTAGCAGAAAACGGATCTTTTTCATTAAGAGTAAATGTTCCATATAGTGAAGAATTACGCTTTGGTTATAATGCAAGTGTTCGTGTTATTACCCAATCAATTGAAAATGCATTATGTGTTCCTTATGATGCAGTTCTTAATGAAGGAGAAGGCATGAATTATGTTATTAAAGCTAAGTACCTAAAGCAACTTAAAAAAGGTGAAATGATTAGTGACAAGATGAAAACAAAAGTAACAATTGGCGCAACTGATAATAATGTGATTCAAATTCTTGATGGTTTAAAAGAAGGCGATAAAGTATTAGTTGGAGATTATCAATAATGATTAACCTTAATAATATTGGCAAATATTATAAATTAAGTAAAGAAGTTCAGGTAGATGCCTTAAAGAATATTAATCTAACGATTAATGCCGGAGAAGATGTTGTTATTGTTGGGAAGTCCGGTAGTGGAAAAACAACATTGATGAATGTCATCACCTGTGTTGATGATTTTAGTGAAGGAATTTACTTATTTGATGATATTAACATCGCCAAGCAATCAAGAAGTCAATTAGCCATATTAAGAAATGCAAAGTTTGGTTTCATCTTTCAAAACTTTAATTTAATGAATAATTTAACGGCTTTTGAAAATATTGAATTACCTCTTATTTATCGTAAAATGAGTAAAAGTGAACGAAAGAAAAAGGTGTTAGAAATAGCGAAACAAGTTGGTATTGAAGATCGCATTGAACATAAACCAAGTGAATTAAGCGGTGGTGAAAAACAACGTGTTGCAATTGCTCGAGCACTTGTAAATGATCCAGAAGTAATTATTGCGGATGAGCCTACAGGGGCCTTAGATGAAAAAACCGGGGAGGCCATCATTAAAATATTAAAAGATTTAAATAAACAAGGAAAGACGATTATTATGGTTACTCATGATTTAGATATTGCCGCTATGTCTCCTCGTAGAATCACATTAGCAGATGGAGTTATCGTTAGTGATGAAAGGGAGGTAAGTGTATGACAATCTTTTTAGAAACAATGAAGATGGCTTTAAAGATGTTTAAAACGAATAAGATGCGTACCTTTCTAACCATGCTAGGTATTATAGTTGGTATCTTTAGTGTTACGGTTATCTTTGCGGTTGGTGATGGAACAAAAAATAAAATGTTATCAGAATTTGAAGCAATGGATCAAACATCGATCACGTTAAACTTTCAAGATAAATATGATCAACAAGGAAATATTGTGGAAAAGACAACTGTTTTAAAAGATAATATTTATGATATTGCGAAGAAATCAAAAGTTATCACCAACATTACTGTTTCATCACAAGGTGTTTGGAATGAATATTCTAAGAAAGTTAGTGATGAAATGGCGGAACTTGGATTGGACAATAACGACATGAATTCATATGGCAATATGAATCAACAAAATCCACCAATCGATCAAAATGCAAGTGTGTATGCAGTTGGTTATGACTATTTTAATATTAAAGCCAAATTGAATAAAAATTTAGTAGCTGGTCGATTATTTAATGAATTTGATGAAAAAAATAATGCTTACTTTGCGGTAATATCTCAAGAAGCAGCAAATAAGTTCTTTGGAAATGCGCACAAAGCATTAAATCAAAAAATTTATATTAATAGTTGTGAGTATAAAGTAATTGGTATTTTATCACAAAGTAGTGATCCCAATGTTGGCGAGTGGAGTGACAAGTATGTATTCCCTGCTTATACTTTGAATCATCAAGATATATTAACAAATCACCAAGACAAAGGCGATTCTCAAATTACTTTTGTTGCGAAGGTAAGATCAACAAAGGATCGAAAAATAGCGAAAGCTGAAATAGTTTCCGCATTAAAAGATAATTATGATAAAAGCCAGTATATGATTAATATGGGATTTGGTGATAACAATGAAGCAACAAATAGTATTATGGATATGGTAACGATGGTATTTGCTGGTATTGCTGGCTTATCTTTAATTGTTGGTGGAATCGGAATTATGAATATAATGCTTGTTTCCGTAAATGAGCGAATTCGTGAAATTGGAATACGTCAAGCATTAGGGGCAAAACGCTCTTATATTTTAATGCAGTTTTTAATGGAATCGGTATTATTAACCCTCGTGGCAGGAATTATCGGTATGATATTTGCGCAAGGTGTTATTAGTTTCATCAATACTCAAAACTTGGGTATTGTCTTAAGTCTGAATCTTAAAGTAATGGTAAGTGTCGCATTATTCTGTGCTTTTGTTGGGATTATCTTTGGTTATTATCCTGCGAATAAAGCCAGTAAATTAAATATTGCAGATGCACTACGATACGAATAGAAAAAAAGGGTTAGCACATAGTGTGCTAGCCCTTTTAGTTATAGATTGTTTTGGCATAATCACTTGGGGTAATACCAAACTGTTGTTTAAACTTTCTTGAAAAGTAATGAATACTAGTAAAACCTAGTTTTGAACTTATTTCAGAAATAGTATACAAAGACTCTTTAATTAATAACT
>JAVWEY010000016.1:0-35524 GCA_036641395.1 Erysipelotrichaceae bacterium | reverse complement strand
TATGATTGGCATCATATTTCTTTTCTTCTATATTTCCATTAGCATCGATAATCTTAAGTGGGTTGCCACTTTCATCATATTCGATTGTTTGGATTGCGACAAATTCATCTTTCTTAGAAGAAGAAGGAATTTCTACTTTAACTAAGTTATTTATCTCATCATAATATTTTCTTACTTCTGCACCATTTTCAATGGTTTTGATTTCATTCCCATTGGCATCATATTCTTTTATTAATGTTATCTTACCATTTACTTTTGTTTCAACAATTCGATTTGCCGCATCATAAGAATTTTCTGTAACATATGTTTTATTATCAATTTGTTTGATAATGTTTCCATCTACATCATATTCTTTTTCACTAATGGATCCTTTTTCATTTGAATCAATAACTGAGTTATTGATATCATACTTATAAGTAGATACATTCTTATTGGCATCATAACTTTTTACAATTTGATTCAATTGATTGTATTCATTCTTAACTTGTACTACATCATTAATGCTAGTTTTAGTTAATCTACCTAATTTATCATATTCATTCTCTTTTGTTTTTTTACCACTTCGTTCTTTAACGATATTGCCAAGTTCATCGTATTCTTTTATTGTTACTTTTCCATTTGGTGCAGTAACTTTGATTTCTCTACCATAGGCATCATATTCATACTCTGTAACGCCATACGTCGCATTGGTTTCCTTAATCTTTTGAAGTCTATCATTATACTCAACGTTTAATGTATACCCCTTAGAATCCGTTATTTTGCTTATTAATAAATCATCGTTATATTCATAAGTTACATCAAAGCCTCGCTCATCTACTTCTTTTTCTACAAGTCCATACGCATTAAATACTTTTTGTTTTGTATGTTTAAGGGCATCTATTTCTTTGATCACATTTCCATAAGCATCATATTCTTTTGTAGAGCGATTCCCATTGGCATCGATGGTTGCGATAACTTGGTTCTTCGCATCGTATTCCGTTTTCACGGAATGAGTTAATGCATCGATTGTTTCTATAACATTTCCATTGTTATCATAGATAGTTTTTATTGAGGTATTGTTGTTACTGTTTTTGACTTCAATAATTTGTCCATTCGCATCATAAATCGTTTCTGTTATTTTATTCCCTGCTTCTTCTTTCACTACTTGATTCAATGCATCATAGGTATTCTTTGTGACTTTTCCTAATGCATCAACACTTTCTACAAGATTTCCTTTTTCATCATACTTTGAAGAAGTCTTCGTTCCTTCAAATGTTTTTGTATGAATTGCATGATCATGTACATCATACGTGATTTCTTCTATTCTACCATAAGCATCCGTTGTTTTGACTTTACGATTATAGTTGTCATACTCATAAGTTGTAGAAAGACCTTCCCTGTCTTTTTCTTCTATAACATTACCATATGTATCATATGTTGTATTGGTTGTAAGACCCGTTAACTCATTTGTTTTCTCTATTACTCGATCCAACGTATCATAGTTAGTTGATGTTCTTGCTTCTAAGGTTTGTACATAAACTTCACGGCCAAATTCATCAAATTCTTTTGTTTCTATCACTTTTCCTTCTAGTTTTGTTTCAATCTGATTGCCATATTGATCATATTTATAAGTTATCTTTTTGTTATAAGGATCGTTTACTTGCGTAACTTGTCCTTTATTGTTGTAGGTATATGTTTTAACATAACCAAGCGCATCACTTTCACTAACGAGTTGATTCGATGCGTTATATACTTTTGTTTCTGTGTTCCCGTTTTTATCAGTAGTTGATACAACATTTTTATTACCATCATACTTCGTTAGGATCGCATTTCCTAAGCCATCCATTTCTTTTATTACATTTCCATCTAAATCATATTCTTTTTTGGTGATATTACCTAACGCATCCATTGTTGATATCAATTGCTTATAAACATCATATGTATTTTTTGTGATAACACCATCGATATTTGTTTCTACAACATTTCCATATATGTCATAAGTATTCTGTGTTGTAGAAACAACTCCATCTGTATACGTTGTGATTGTTTTGACTTCTCGATTATAAGCATCATAAAAATGTTTTATGATTGTATCCTTACCGTCTTTTTCTGATTTTAATAGTAATCCATCATACTCTTTCGTTTCAGTTGTCCCATTTGGATTGATTTTCTTGATTTCTCGATTCAAAGAATCATATTCATAGGTTGTAGTAAGTCCATCTTTACTTGTACTACTACTAAGATTACCATCTTTGTAAGTATTACTTTCTTCATTGCCATGAGCATCTATCGTTTTAACAATATTGCCATTGGCATCATATTTATATTTTATTGTATTTCCATAAGCATCCGTTTCTGATGCCTTATTTCCTTGTATATCATAGGTATATGTTTTTACTAAGCCTTGTACATCGCTTTCACTGATCAGCTGATTGACTTCGTTATATGTTTTACGAGTTGTTAAGTTTCCATTAACAGACTTAACAAGATTGTTGTTTTTATCATACGTATTCGTAGTTACTCCACCAATGCGATCCTGATATACTTTAATGTTACCATTGGCATCATAAGTCCATTTTTCGTTAGTACCATCATAATAATTCTTTTGTATCATCTCATTATTGCCATTATAAACATAAGTAGTAATCTTTCCTTGATTATCACTTTCTTTTACGGTGTTTCCGTTCGCATCATATTCAAAGGCTTCAATTAAGCCATTACTATAGGTAATGGAAGCAATCATATTTCCTACATAGGTATATGATTTGGATACACCAAAAGCATCTATTTCTTTGCTTACTCTACGTTGATTATCATACTCATAAATAGTCCTAACTTTGTTGTTTTCTAGAATCGAGATGATATCATTCTTTATATTGTAAGAAGTAGTGGTTACTTTACCTTCTTTGTCTATCTGATAAATAATATTATTATTTCCATCATATTTATATTCTTCGTATGTTCCATCTGGATACTCTGTTTTAATGACATTATTACGATTATCATAGATATGTTTCGTCACTTTTCCATCTTCATTCGTGGATGAAGTGATATTACGACTTTCATCATAAGTATTTTTAGATGTGACTTTCCCACCCTGTACAATGCGTAATGTATCATATTGATCATTGAAATAATATACATCACTGCTTCCATCTGCGTTTACAATCGTTGTTTTATGATCTCCATAGGTTAAGGTTGAAATATTCCCATTTCCATCGATTTGTTTTATTACTCTACCCTCTGTATCATAGGTATTTTGTGTAACCACATTTCCATTTTTATCAGTAATAGAAGTTAAATAATTATTTTTGTCATACAGATATTTTTTTATGTTTCCTTTTGTATCTATAAACTCAATTAAATTACGATTGGTATCATACTTATAACTGGTTACTGCATTATTTGGTAAGGTAATACTCTTCACAAGTTTACTATCATTATAAGTAAATGAAATCGTTTTATCTCCTACCTTGATTGCTGTAATTAAACCATAAGTATCATATAAGATAGATGTAACAATTCCTTCTTTTGAAGTAATGCTTTCTAAATACCCATAGATATCAAATTGATAGATATCTTCTGTATCTAAATCTTTGATCGTTACTTTTTCATTAGAAGAAGTGATTTCCATCTTATCTTGTGTTCTTGCTTCAAAGCCAGATGTTGTTTTCTTGAATTCAAAGATTTTTCCATCTCCAGTAAAATACAACATATTTCCTTTTTTATCATAAGAAATGTAACTTTCAATTGGTGTTGTAAAACCATTACCAAACATGTTTGAAAATTGTGGACCAGTAGAATTATAATAACGATAGAAATCAAAAGTATCTGCATCTTTTAAAGCAAAATCCTTTTCTTCGGCATAATAGTTCCCTGTAGTTGAATTTACTGGATCAATGACAGGGCATATTCCACTTGAACATCTAGGTCCACGATTAACATATTTTGTTTCATAGTTAATTGTTCTAACAGGTGGTGTATAAATATCTTTACTTACCTTGTCATTATTCTTTTTAAAGCGAATTAAAAGCACATCATTTTCTTTTATGATATTGGTATTTTTTAAATGATTATCTTCTTTCATTTCATCAATGGTTAATCCATAATAAGATGCCAAATTTTTAAGATTATCTCCTGCTTTTACTTTGTACTTAATAAAGGAATCCGTTCTAAATTCTTTTGTACTTGTAGAATTTGAAGATTTAACTTTTACCTTATATTCATATGGTGTATCAAATTTAGGGATACGTTCTTTATAAATATAGTCCGTGGTATAATTGGCATCACTTTTTGAGTACTTTTGAGTGTTCGCTAAATAATTCGTAATATAGATAGGATCAATAAAATATTTATTTACATTTCCTTTTGAAGTTTCACTTTGAATAACATTATCTTTCCCTCGTTCGACTAAATCAAATGCGACTTGTGAATCCGGTCTTGCGATTCCATCAAAACTAAAGGCTTCCCACCCTTTGTCAAGAATTGAAAAAATACGCATCTCTGTATCAAAAGTATCAATTGGTAAATTAGGATTTATATCAAATGCATCTTTATATGTCACTGTTAATTTTGGCAATCCAGTACTACTTTCACTCGAAAAAACATTTGGTGCATAGGCCGAGCTTTCATTCGTTGCCTTAATTTCAATCGTATTGTTTTTTCCTTTATAAATATCTTCCACATACGATTTAACATCAAAATCCTGCCAACCCGCATCTTGCCTAACATTTACAGTCGATATTTGCGTGACTGCAGGTCGTTTATTCCATGTCACATCCTTAGGCGCAATATACTTACTTGTTTTACCAATGGAAAGTTCATTCCATTGATTAGAATATTCTGCACGTTTCCACATTTTAAGTGTTCCTGATAAAATTTCTTTATCTGCTCCTAAATTCATTCCTGAAATACGCACATAACTTCTTGTCACACCTAACAGTGTTCCTCCAGTTGTAGCTCCATCTTCGTAACCAACATACAGGTCATAATATGTACTAGTAATATTAGGGTCAGCAGAGCGATTATAGGCAGTATCGATATTAACCTTAGTCGACTCATCAGCAGCTCTATTACTCATCATAATTGGATAAATACGTTCACCATTATTTATCCATTCATTATCTAATACTAACTTGATTGTAACCTTTTCATTTTCTTCAACAAAGGAAAATGTGGTAGCTCTCACTTCATCTTTTCCATCATACATGAGAGGCTTGCTATAACTATAAACAGCTTTATCTTTCTCATCTAAAAATAATAAAGCGTCTGTTTCTTCTTTAACCTTCAAATTTCCTTTATTAATCTCTAAATTTATTTCTTTTTGTGAAGTCGTTCCATTGATAAAGAAATTCGTTGCAACAGAATTACCATGCAAACGGTATTCCATATCAATATTGTCATAAGTTTCACTATATAAAATAACATTCTCTTTTACGTCGTACGTCGTTAAATTAGCGTCCTCATTTATAATAGAAAAGGCTTGTTTTTTATCATTTATAATCGATGCCGTTTTATCTTCTACTTTAAATGTATATAATCCATCCTTATTTTCATAAATAGGTTTACTTCTTATCTTACTCACATTCTTTAAAGTATTATCAATATCTACAAACTCTTTACCTTCTTTTTTATGGATTGGTTCAAAATAAGTATCATTTACATATGTACCATCTGGTAATTTATATGTTTTAGAGTTGCTTGTTCTTTTTTCTTTCACTTCTAGTTTAGAATCATATTCTTCCTCTTGCTTATTAACGGTTGCTTCCTTTTTTAATTTTAAATTTTGCAGTTTTGTTATATCTTTATTAAGTGCAACATTATTTGGAAATAGGCTTTTGTTATAGTAATCTCCAGTTGTTGGATCTAATCGAACTTTCCCTAATTCATTAGCTGCTACATCCATGACTCCTGACATTGCCTGAAACATCATAATAAAGGCAAAAAATCCTGCCATTAGCTTACGCCACTTAGTATTCCAAAATCTTTTCATATTCTTTTTCATGTTTAATTACCTATTTTACCTTTCCCACATTTTCCATCATAGAAATCTTTATATTCTTTAAAAGATTTTTCTAATCCCTCAATATTTTTATCCTTCTGATCTTTCTTAAAGATGTTCAAATCTTTGAGAAGTTCTTTTTGATACTTCAATACTGTTTGGAATTCTTTTTTGTCTTTCTTTTTAAGATATTTATTTTGATCTTCTATTCTAGTTATGTAAGCGTCTAGGTCTTTAAACCATCCCTCACTGCATAGATCTACTCTAGACATTAACTTATTAAAATCATTAATGTTTTCATTTGTGAAATCACAATTGTTTTCTATCTTTTCTTCTTTCTTTTTTTCTAATTCACTTCGCCTTTGACATGAATTTAAACCAAAAAAAAGTAAAATCAGCATTAATAATATTATTAATACTTCTCTTACTTTAATCTTAAAGTATTTACACGAAAATATGATTTTATTCATTTCGCTAATCCCCCTATTAATTCAACTTTGTGTAACCGTTTATTAATAAGAGTTTAACATCATTATTTATTTTTATCTTTCATATTGTCTCAATAATCGCATTTCAATGTCTCAATTATCATGATTCCGGTTAGAATTTATGCTTTTGTTGTAATTCAAAGAGAATAATTTTTCAACAATATATTTATTATTTAAGTGCGCATGAACATCAAAAGTTAATTATTATATTCATTTAATAAAAAAATATTCTCTATTGTATAAAAATGAATACTAATATCAATACTGTAGATGCATCACATACTGTTCCATCATAAAAAAGAAAAAAATTCAGTTTTACTTTATCTGGATACTCTTTCTAAAATACAGTTCTTGCTAAAATTCTATCTTTTATATTTGATATTCATTAAGAGTGACTTTCCTTAAAATATTCAATTGTATTTATTATTCCAAAGGTTGCGGCTTCTAATTTATCACTTGCCTGTGAAAGGGCTTGTTCAAATGTCATTGCTCGATCCGCAATGCTATAGATGCCAACAAAGCCTAAATCATATAAATCCATATACTCTAAACCTAAGGCTCCACTAATACATATCGTTGGTTTATGAAGACGATTTGCTACTTCAATAACACCGGCTGGTACCTTACCAAACTTCGTTTGACGATCACTTTGACCTTCCCCAGTAATAACTAAGTCACAATCTTTCATCTTTTCTTCCATATCACTGTAACTTAGTAATAACTCAATTCCCGGTTTCATTTTCGCATTCAATAATCCAATTAATACTGCTCCAATTCCTCCAGCTGCTCCTCCACCTTCAAAACTATCAATATCGACATTAGAATAACGCATGAGTTGATATCGATAATTACTCATTCCTCGCTCAATCTTTTTAATTTGATTTGGAAACAATCCTTTTTGTTTACCAAACATATAGGTTGCCCCATTTTCGCCTAATAAATGATTCTTTACATCACATGCTGCGATTAATTCAATTCCGTCAAATCGATTCAATCGTTTAATATCAAGATAACGAACTTTTTCTAAAGAAAGGGCTTGGGATAATAGCGGTTGATGGTTTTCATCATAAAAGCGTGCTCCAAGTGCCATTAATACACCCATTCCTCCATCATTTGTAGAACTACCACCTAAGCCGATAATAATTTTCTTACAACCTAATGCAGCAACTTTCTTAATTACCATTCCTACTCCATAACTACTTGTGAATAATGGAGCTCGATTCATTCGATCCCGCATGCTTAAACCAATGATATTGGCAACCTCAATGACTGCGGTTTGACCATCATCAATAAGTGTAACTGCTGCTTTTATTTTATGCATATAGGCATCAACACAATCGATACTAACTAATGTTCCATGACACGTATGTTGAAATGCTGCTACGGTGCCCTCTCCTCCATCTCCAATTACATAGGATACTACTTCATGTTTGGGATTTTGGCGATATATTCCTTTTTCAATACAAGTTGCTACTTCCTTTGAGGTTAAACAACCTTTAAAGGAGTCACACGCAATGACTATTTTCATAATTTAGAGTACCTCACAATTCTTACCATTTCCTACATTATAACAAAATTTATTTAGATGCGTACATTTTTTAGTTATCTTTCAAAATGATTACCAATTGAATGATAAGAAAACAATTGAAGTGAACAGTTAATTGCGTTATCCTTATATGATAGAAAGAAGGTACACCTTTGATTATAAAAGAAAGCGTTAGCATCGCTACTAGAGATGATGAAGTTATACTTCATATCTATTTACCAAATGACTATGAAACAAGTGGCATAGCCTATCAAGTTCTTTATATGTATGATGGTCATAATTTATTTGATGATCATGATGCTACCTATGGAAAATCTTGGGGACTTGCTGATTATTTGGAGAATCATAATATTCCGATTATCATTGTTGGGATTGAGTGTGATCACGTAGGTATGAATCGCATTTGTGAATACTCTCCTTACTCCTTTACCGCAAATTATTTAGGTAGTATCAACGGCTATGGTACTTTGTTTATGGATTGGCTTGTTAATGAACTAAAGCCATACATTGATGATAATCTACGCACCTTACCCGATCGCCTTCATACTGGCATTGGTGGTAGTTCAATGGGTGGTTTAATGGCAATCTATACCATTTCTAACTATAACGAAACCTTCTCAAAAGCAGCCTGTTTATCCTCCTTTTTAGGAGAAGTAATCGATCAATTAATACCAGATATCAATCATGATTTGAATTCAGATACGCAAATCTATTTAAGTTGGGGCAGCAACGAGTTTAAAAATAAACCCCGCTTTGTGAATGGTACTGCTCATAATCTTCGTGTCGCAAATGCATTCAATTTACATCATGCACAAGTTTATTGTAATCTTGTGAAAAATGGAGAGCATCGTGAAGCATGTTGGGAAAAAGAAGTTCCAATCTTTATGGAATACTTATATGGTAATAAGACAAGGTAAAATGCCTTGTCTTATTTATTGTATTTGTTTAGATATTCTAAAAACAGTGGCAAAGTCATTGCTTTCGCATAATAAAAACCTTGTAAGCGATCAACTCCTGCTTTCATAAGAAAGATAACTTGTTGTTTTTCCTCCACCCCTTCTGCGACACATTCAATATTTAAATGTTTACATAACTTAATCATATCGCTCATAATCATTCTTCCCTTTTCGTTTTCATTTTGAAGGAATACTTTATCTAGCTTTAATACATCAAAAGGTACTTCTTTAAGTTTATTTAAAGTTGAGGTACCACTACCAAAATCATCGATGGCGATGTGAAATCCATTTTGTTTTAGTTCCAACATCTTTTGTTTTACTAAACTGATAGGTTGAAGCATTGTTTGTTCGCATAATTCAATTTCTATTTGATCACTGTTTATACTATACATCCTCATGATTCTTTGATAGGTTTCTACCATATCTATTTTAAATAAACTGTTTGTTGATATATTAATTGCAATTCTAATTAAAAGTTTATATTCACTTATAAAACTACATACCTTCTCTAATACATAACAATCAAGTTTTGTTATCGTGCCATTTTTTTCAAAGAGTTCAATAAACTGATCGGGCATTAATATTCCAAAAACAGGATGATGCCAACGAATCAGTGCTTCTCCTGCAACCACTTTATTTGTTTGCGGATTAATTTGTGGTTGAATATATACAATAAATTGATTATGTTTTAAGCCATAACTCATGGATTGTTCTAATTCAATTGCTTTTAATTGCATTTGACGCATTCTTTGACTATAGAATTTAATGGTATTTGGGCCTTTATGATCCGCCTGTTTTAAGGCAATCCTTGCTTTCTGTTTCATATGTAGAATGTTTTCATCTTTATCTTCGATTCGATACACACCAATTGTTATGGTAATTTCATAACCTTCCATCTCATTATATTCATAAAAACGAATTGCTTCTTGAAATTGTTTTAATCTTTTGCTAAGAGAGCTTCGCTCTCCTTTCATAAACATAAGAAAAATACCATTACTTTCATATTCACAAAATTCATTTTCTCTACATGGTATTTTTGTCTTTATAAATTCTAATAAACTTATTTCTTCTTCCTCATTATAGAGTTCATGGATTGCATCAAAATGAAGAATCTTAAATATTATAAAAGAATAATCATTCAATGGAATCGTTTTAATTAATGTATATAAATTATAAAGATTCGATTCATCTTTAGAAATTGTTAGATCTTGAGGAAGAGTGCTTTGATGATATTGTAAGGAAGCATAAAATAATAATAGTATTAAAACAATACATAATATAATAAGGATAAAGATTGCGATATTCATTGCTTTCCCTCTTTTCTAATCGTACAATGTAGACTATGGTTTGATTATTATGTTTATCATTGTATTATTTTATACATAAAAGATAGAGTTTGAGGCAATGATAAAAGTGAAAGAGGTTATATTATGGAAACTAAAAAAGAACAGGTATTAATCATTTATATTAAAGATAACAAAATTGACCAAAGAGAAGAGTTAATTCAATTGGCAAAGGCAGCAAATATGGAAATAATCCAAGTGATTGATGTGAATTTAAGAAGCATTACTTCTTCTACTTATCTAGGAAAAGGTAAGATTGAAGAAATTGCATCAGTCATTGAGGAACTTAATCCTGACTTAACAATTATTTCAAAAGAATTATCACCATTACAAAGTCGTAATTTAGAAGCAAGTTTAAATTGTATTCTAATGGACCGTACTGCTTTGATTTTAGAAATATTTTCAACGCGGGCTAAGACGCGTGAAGCAAAGTTACAAATTGAAGCTGCTCAATTACGTTTTTTACTAACAAAACTAGTTGGTTCTACTGCTTATTTAGGAAGACAGAGTGGAGGTCAAAACAAAGGCGCAGGCGAAAAGAAGTTAGAATTAAATCGCCGTGTTATTAAAAAACAAATTGCTGTGTGTGCTTCCCAATTAAAAGAATTAGAAAAACAGCGTAAGATTCAATCAGCCTCAAGGATTAATTCAAAGTTGCCACTTGTTTCCTTAGTTGGTTATACCAATGCGGGTAAATCTACCATTATGAATGCAATGCTAGAAAAAAATGGAGAGAAAGATAAACAAGTATTCGCAAAAGATATGTTATTCGCAACTCTTGATACAAGTATTCGCAGAATTCATCACAATCACCACGAGTTCTTATTAAGTGATACCGTAGGCTTTGTATCCCAACTTCCCCATGACTTAATTCAAGCCTTCCACTCAACCTTAGAAGAAGCACGTGATGCTGACTTACTGCTACAGGTAATTGATGTGAGTGATCCAATGTATGAAGAACAAATGGAAGTTGCCAGCAATACACTAAAAGAAATTAAAGCAGATCATGTGACAACCATTGCTGTATATAATAAAGCAGATCAAAGTAATCAAGTATATCCACGTATTTGTGCGAACGGAATTTATATTAGTGCGAATGAAAAGGATAGCATTACTCTATTGATGGATCATATTGTTGATTTCTTATTTTCAGAAGTTAAAACAACTCTCTTTTTACCCTATGAAGAAACAGAATTAATTAGCGAATGTCAAAACAATTCAAGCCTTTATCATCTAATCTTTGAAAAAGATGGCGTACAAGTCAAATTATTATATCGACATGAAATTGATAAACGCTTACATAAATTCATTGTCAATCGATAAGTCAAAAAATATTTTATTCTTTTTTTAACGATTATATTTTGTAGTAATGTTTGAATTAAGTTGTAGCCATGCGAGTTATATGACTTACCACCCTTTATGGAATCAGTTCCATACAATGTGTGAAATCATGTTTATCCATTTACAAGTAGGCAAAAGTATTATAGAATGACTAAGTTGTAAGGCAAAAGGAGGTATTTTATGAACGTTTGCTCATTAAAAAAATCGAACAAAATGTTGATTGTAATTCCAGCTATGCTAATCCAAGTGTTGATGTCTGGTTTCACTATCTCAGCACAGAACACCATCCCAAGCAAGGGAATAACACCAATTAAGAGTGGCATGGAATTCTTTAATACGAATGTCATCACGCTTCAAGCAGGTGAAACTAAATTTGCAAATCAATTACTTAATAGTATTTATGAGGAAGGCGTTAGTTTAACGATTAACCCCGTTGCTGAACAAGCAATTTCACCAAATACACTACGTTATGGTGTAGGCGATTATGAGGTTACATTTGAAAACTTTGATCCAACTCGTGCAGGTATTCAAGATATATATATGTACGTACAGAGTAAAAGTAAATCAAACATTTCTGATAACTACAAATTAAATGCGGTGGATACAAAAGATTCAAAAACACCTATAACTGGTGTTATAAGTACATACCGCCTAAATGTTAAAGTTGAAGATGCAACGAAACCAATCATTGATTTAAAGGAATCAAGTGTTACTTTAGATTACGATGAAGATTTCGATGCTAGAAGTTACGTAGCAAGATGTTATGATGAAATCGATGGAGATTTAGATTTCAGCGTAACAAGCGATGTTGATACGAAAACAGCTGGTGACTATACCGTAAAAATCAGTGCTTCTGATAAAAATGGTAATACAACCGAGCGTCTTATTTATGTTAACGTTAAAGAAGAAGTAAGAGCTACAAAAAACAATTATAGTGGAAATGCTTATTCAGGTGGTGTTAATACATCTGGTGTAGCAGCGGGTTCCGTTGCAGCAGCTGCATTATCACAACTTGGTCAATATCAAGATTGTACTTCCTTAGTTTCTAGATCCTTAGCAGCTGTTGGAATTAACTTTTATGGATATCCTTCTGCTTACTTGAGTTTAGGACCAATCGTTTCTGCTTCACAAGCACAACCTGGAGATGTTATCTACTATGCAAATGGTGGAACTGGTTATGCCCATGTTGCAATTTACATTGGTAATGGACAAGCCGTACATGGTGGATGGCAAGGTGGAAATACGGTTATCGCTTCTGCTTATGCAGGATCAGGACCTGTCTTCATCCATATTGGAAGATAAATTATATAAACGAGACCTTCGGGTTTCGTTTTTTTTACTCTTAGAGCCATATAAACGTCAATAGTGCTTCGTAATCAAGAAAGTAAGACTTGTATATAAAAATGTTTTTAAGTTGCTTAGAAACGCTTTATAAAAAAGTAGAACTATTTCATTCTACTTTCAATCTTTAAAAAGGCAGCATCTAATCCATTAATTATATCATCCATCTGAATCGTATAAGCACTATGATTTTTAATTAATAAATCAGCACTTAATCCATGAAGATAAACAGCCAGACTTGCAGCCTCAATTGGTTTTAAATGTTGAGCTAATAAGCCTGCTATCATACCACATAATATATCACCACTTCCCCCTTTACTAAGTGCATGATTACCAAGTGTACAAAGATAAATATTAGAGGCATCAAAGATGATCGTTGTATCTCCCTTTAAAACTAAAGTAACATTTGGATAATCTTTAATAAAGGATGTTCCATATTTAATTAAATCTTTTTCAATGGTAGAAATATCTTGGTGAATTAATCTACTAAATTCTTTTAAATGCGGAGTTAAAATGATATTACCTTTGCTTTTATTTAAAAATGGTAACAAGGATGCTAGTTCATATAATGCATCCCCATCTATAACACAATTTTTGCTTTGATTTAATACCATTTTAACCATTGCTTTACATGTATCACTTCTACCTAATCCATTTCCAATAAAACAAACATCATATTTACTCAATTCTTCTTCTAATTGTTTTGGAGCATTACCACAAAATTCACCTAATACATCATCAAGTCCTACGCTCATTGCACTTCTTAATGAAAGACTATTACTTTGAAGTGATGCAGGACTAGCCAAACTAAGTATTCCAACCCCTACATGTAAACAGCCATCTCCTGCTAACAACAATGCTCCGCGCATCGTATTACTACCACCAACACCAATTACCTTTCCATAACTTCCTTTATGAGAATGAGCAATTCTTATTGGTAACAATGTACGAGCTAGCGCTTCATCCATAAGGTATACTAATGAGGATGGATGAAAATCAGTATTTGAAATACCAAGACTACGAACAATAATTTCACCACTATATTCCTTACCTGGATACAACAATTGACCGATTTTGTAACTATGAAAGCTGATTGTTATATTTGCCTTCACTGCACAACCTAATACCTGTCCACTATTCACATCAATTCCACTTGCGATATCAACACTTATTACATAAGTGTTTGCCTTATTTATTAAATCAATCCATGTTTCATAAACACCACTAATTTCTTTATTTAACCCAATCCCAAATAAAGCATCGACAATGATATCCATATCTTTAAAATCAGCATCAATAAGTTCATGGTGAATGATATAATCACGTGGAAGCATATCAACCTGTTCTTTTTCATCTTTACTCATTTCATCATATGCAACTGGACAGAATAAATAAATATTATAAATATGGGAATCTAATAAACGTGCAAGGGCAAAACCATCCCCACCATTATTACCAGGGCCACAAACAATCATAATATTTTTAATCTTTTCCATCTTTAATATTTCTGATTTTATTTCACCAGCAGCACGTTCCATAAGCATTGATGATGTAAAAGCATTTTTAATTGCAATTTGATCGATACTTTTACTATCTTTTTCATTTAAAACTAACATAAGTCCACCTACTTTTTATTATCACTTGAATTAATATATATTTATTATATAATAAGAACGAAGAAATAACATATAAATATAAAGAAAGAGGGAATCATCTACTATATGGACATAGACATATTATTCGTAATCGGGATATTATTAGTCTTTAATATTAAGACATGTATCTTAGGTTTTGTGATTATAAGCATTGCCTATCTTTTAAAAACGCGAAATCCTGCTCGTAAGAACAAGAAAAATATTGACTAAATTCATAAAGAAGCGTATTTGCTTCTTTTCTTTTTGCTTGTGAATGAATTAATTATTGTTTTGAAAATTGATTTGGTATATAATAAAGCAAGTTCTAGCATCTTAATTCTACTGCTATTGATCGATTGACAGTAAGCAAACAAAGTTGAATTAAGAAATGAACTAGAACCAAATTATACGACACATCCCTTTTTGGGAGTGACAGTGGAGGAGTTTTATGAACCGTAAAAAAAAGACCATGAGGTTAGCTCTGATGGCAATGTTTATTTCAATTGAATTACTTTTAACCTTTACACCCCTAGGCTACATACCATTAGGCTTTATGAATATGACTACCTTACATATTCCAGTTATCATCGTTGGTATTGTCATGGGAGTAAAAGATGGCGCCATCCTCGGCCTAGTATTTGGCTTAACATCTGTTTTTAGAGCCACGATGATGCCAATTCCAACTTCATTTATTTTTTCACCATTTATTACCATAGGTGGAGTATCCGGAAATTTTTCAAGTTTACTAATTGCGATTGTACCACGCATTTTAATTGGTGTTGTCGCTGCCCTGATTTATCAATTATTAATTAAAAAACATGTTAAGGATGTAGTTGCCATCATTTTAGCGGCAGTTGCTGGTACCTTAACCAATACAGTTTTAGTAATGAGTGGCATTTATTTCTTCTTTGGAGAAGCCTATGCTGCTGTTACCAATATAGCTTATGATTTATTAATTAAGTCATTAATGGTTGTTGTTACAACCAATGGGATTGTTGAAGCATTTCTTGGTGCCTTTATTGTACTTGGAGTTGTGAAAGCAATCACACCATTTATTAAAACAAATATGAGGTGAAATCATGAAACAAACAATTGTTTTGGGAATCACTGGTGGCATTGCTGCCTTTAAAAGTATTCAATTAACATCGGATTTAATCAAAAAAGGTTATGATGTAGAAGTCATAATGAGTAAAAACGCTTGTGAATTTGTTGCCCCGCTTAGTTTTGAAGCCCTTAGTGGACATGGGGTAATGATTGATACCTTTGCCAGTGTTGAACACCACGATGTCCACCATATCAGTATCGCAAAGAAAGCAAGTGCCTTTGTGATTGTACCAGCAACGGCCAATGTCATTGCGAAGGTAGCACACGGCTTAGCCGACGATATGTTAACAACAACTTTTTTAGCGTGCAAGTGTCCTAAAATAATTGCTCCAGCAATGAATACAGGTATGTATGAAAATCCGATTACTCAGCAAAATATTGAAACCTGCAAATCCTTTGGAATGAAAATCATTGAACCTGATCATGGCTTTTTAGCATGTGGTGATCAAGGAAAAGGAAAACTTGCAGGATTAGATATCATTATGGAAGAAATCGAAGATGCGCTTTATGTAGACAAAATATTAAGTGGTAAAAAGATATGCATTAGTGCTGGTCCAACCCAAGAAGCGCTTGATCCGGTACGTTATATCACAAATCATTCCACTGGTAAAATGGGCTATGCACTTGCCACAATTGCCAAACGGATGGGTGGAGATGTTACACTTATCAGTGGACCTACCTCGCTTCCTTATCCTCAAGGAGTAAAGATAATACCTGTAATTAGTGCCCAACAAATGATGGAAGCAATGCAGGATCATTATAAAGATCAAGATATTATTATCAAAGCGGCGGCGGTTGGAGATTATCGAAGTAGTAATATTGCCAAGAATAAAATCAAAAAGCAAGCGACAACCTTAAATTTATCTTTAGAAAAAAATGAAGATATCTTAAAATGGTTAGGTGAGCATATTAGCAAAAAACAAGTATTATGTGGCTTTGCCATGGAAACTTGTGATTTATTAAAAAACGCTCAACAAAAATTAGTTGAAAAAAATGCAGATATGATGATAGCCAACAATTTATTTGTTGAAGGAGCTGGATTTAAAGGTGATACCAACGTCGCAATGATCATCACTAGAGAACATATCGAAGAATTAGAAAAGATGAGTAAGTTAGATTTAGCAACCATTATATTGAAACAAGCAAATACAATTCTATTAGGAAGATAGAGGAATTATTATGTTAATCGTTATAGATATCGGCAACACAAACATTTCCATGGGCGTTTATAAGAAAGATGAATTATTAGGAAGCTTTCGCTTAACCACAAAACTTAAACGAACAAGTGATGAATATGGAATGCAAATTTACACCTTTTTAAACGCTAGTAATGTAATCGTAGAAGATGTTGAAGATGTTATTATATCAAGTGTTGTACCTAAAGTAATGCACTCATTTATGAATGGTGTTCGTAAGTACTTGAAAATAGAACCAATCATTATTGGCCCAGGTATTCGCACTGGTATCTCCATTCAAACTGATTCCCCTCGTCAATTAGGTGCTGACCGCATTGTTGATGCTGCAGGTGCGTATTATTGTTATGGTGGACCTGTCCTTGTTATTGATTTTGGAACAGCGACAACTTATGATTTTATCGCAGCTGATACAACCTTTCAATATGGAGTCATTGCCCCTGGAATTGAGATAAGTGCCCAAGCATTATGGACCCAAGCTGCCAAACTTCAAGAAATAGAAATCAAGAAACCAAATAGCATATTAACTAAAAATACTGTATCAAGTATGCAGGCTGGTCTAGTATATGGTTATATCGGGCAATGTGAATATATTATAAAGAAGTTTAAAGAAGCCTTAAAGGTAGATATGAAAGTTGTATCAACGGGTGGGCTAGGTAGGATCTTATATAAAGAAACCGATTTAATTGATATCTATGATCCTGATTTAACTTTTAAGGGATTAAAAGTTATCTATGAAAAATATAAAGGTATTGAACACTAGAGATTAAATATCCATATACAAATAGTAACCGCCGTTTGCTTTAATGAAACGGCGGTTTATTGTATTTGTAATTTTACGTATCTTTACGAAAGATTTCTAAATATTCCTCGTAGGCAAAACTACGTTCACGCCGAGCATTATCTACCGGAATAAGTATACCTAGTTTAATGAGCCGTTTAACAGCATTATCGGTAGTATTATAAGAAGTCTTTAGCACGGATGCAGTTTTTTTGATGTCGATGATTGGGGTCTGTTCTAAATAAGCAAACATTGCTTAAAATGTTAGAAGTATTATTAAATATATTATCTATAAGCAAAAAAAAAGCATGAATTCCATGCTTAAGTTGATAATCGTTTCTCAAAGTTTCCACTAACACTCATTCCTTCATTAAAGATAATAAACGCTTGTGGATCAATTTCATGAACTAATTTCTTGACTCGATTAACTTCATATTTAGAAACAACTGTTACTAAGATATAAGTATCTTCATCCGTGTAAGCACCACTGCCCTTCCAATAGGTTACCCCACGACTTAATGTTTTCATAATTGATTTATCAACACCTGTTCGCTTTGTGAAGATCATTGCTGTCATATTAATATTTTGATAGTGAATCTTATCAACAACTAATGACATACAGAAACTATAAATAATCGAATAAATAGCAATCGGTAATTGAAAAGCAAATGCACAGATAAAGTATACAAGTAAGTTAACACCAACCGCTAATTTACCTACACTGAAGTCCGCATATTTCATCGTGAAGTAAACACCTAAAATATCAACTCCACCACTGCTTCCACCGCTTCTTAAAGTAAGTCCTACTCCAATCCCGGCAATAATACCACCAATCAAGCAGGCCGCTAATAAGTCGGTTAAAATCGGTACAGCAGGAATTGGAATTAAAGTTAGAAAAATTGTCTGAAAGATTACATTCACAACGGTTTTAGTAAAGAATTTTCTTGAAATGTTTTTATAAGCTAAAATTAATAAAGGTACATTTAATAAAAAGTTAATAATTCCAGTGATATCAATACCACTAGAGAAACTTACTGGTCCAACATGAATAATAAAAGCACGTATTAATTGCGCAATACCAATTAACCCACCGTTATATAAATCAAGAGGAATAATAAATAAATTACATGCCAAAGCAAAAAGTAAAGCACCAAAAATAACTAATATATAATCTGTAATATCATCAATTGCCTTTAATCGCATATTACTACCTCCTCTTTTCGTACGTAGGCTATTATAGCATGCGTATGAGTGGGATACAATCACATTTTTTAAATAAATAAGAAGCGTAATTAGAATATAAAATAAGCAATTACGCTTTTATGTTATTCGCTTGTTTTATGTTCTTTTGTTTTTGATAAATCAAGAAACAGAATCAAAACAATACCCCTAAATTAATGTTCTTTTCTTGCTTGTTGATTGCGATTTGCATGACACTACCTAGTAGTTTTAAAATTATAACTTATTTATATCGCTTACAATTTCATCGATAACATCTTCCGCTTGGGGATAATATCCACAGTGGTCAAAAAACGCATGTTTCATACCACCATAGCGAATCAAGCGACAATCAACACCATCTTCTCTTAGTGCTTTCGCATACCATTCATCTTGTTTTCTTAAATAATCAAATTCACATGTTACAAGCAATGTTTTAGGTAATTGCTTGTTTGTACTTGCCAAATAAATACTAGCATAAGGATCTTCCCAACCATTTGAATTAAGTAAATAAACAACTTCCAAAGAATAAATCAAAGCTTTTATCTCCATCATTGATTGTAAGATTTCAATGCGATCTTTTTCAATATTATAATCATTTAAATCCCAAGGATACTGTTTATTTTCTTTTAATAAAACACTTGGATATAATAAGGCTTGATAAGCAATTGGAAACAAATTATGGTCACGATGCCACAAACTACAAGCTCCACCAAGTCCTGCTCCTGCTGAATCACCAACAATGCATATTTTAGTTTTATCAATCGGCAATACTTCTTCTTTATAAATCCAATCCAATACCGCTAAACAATCTTGAAAGCCATCTGGGTAGGGATGTAATGGTGCTAAGCGATAATCAATATTCACGACAATGGCACCACTCTTATAGCAGAGTGCTTTACAAGGTTGATGCATCTTCCAATGATCTCCACTCACATAACCACCACCATGAATATATAATATACAAGGTACTTTACCTTCTACTTTTTCACTTACATAAACAAGAATTGGAATATCACGATCCTTACAGTGGACACTTCGCTCACTTACAACCAACGCATTTTTACTTAAATCGCGTGCACCTACTATACTAGCAAGTCTACCATAATCAAAAGAATCTAGACATCCACGCATTTCATCTGCATAGCGCACTTCTATTTCTTGATTATCTTGCCTATCGATTTCCTTATGTTCCTTTAAGTAATGAAGTCGTTTTGTATATTCCATAACTGCAATTCCTCTCAGTTCTTATTATCTTTTTGAATTTCTTGATCTAACTCATTTAAATACATCCAACGCTCTGTTTTATGATCTAATTCAAGTGATAATGTATCTCTGATCTTTGAATATTCACTTAATTGATTAAAATCATCACAAGCTAGATTCATCTTTTCATCGATATCTTTTATCTTTAATTCTAATTGTTCCATATCCTCATCAATCGATTCAAATTCTCTTTTTTCCGCTGATGTAAATTTTAACTTTGTTGTCTTCTTATATTCTTTATGAGTATTTGGCTTACTTTCCTTCACAACTTCAACCTTACTCATGTAGTCACTATACCCACCCGTATATTCCTTAATCCTTTGATCCTTTTGAAATACAAATAAAGAATCACATACCCGATCTAAGAAATAACGATCATGGGATACGGTTATCACAATACCAACAAATTCATCGAGGTAGTCTTCTAATACCGCTAAAGTTTGAATATCTAAATTATTTGTTGGTTCATCTAACATTAATACATTTGGTGAACTCATTAATAAACGTAACAAGTATAAACGACGACATTCCCCTTTTGATAAACGTCCAATAAGTGAATGCTGAAGCGTACTTGGAAACATAAATCGCTCTAACATTGTTTTAGCGCTTATGCTACCATTCTTAGTTTCAATCAAATCAGATACTTCTTTTATATAGTCAATTACCCGCATCGATTCATCCATGTCTCCATCACCCTGTTTAAAGTAGCCTAGATGCACCGTTTCACCAATTACAATACTACCTTCATCTAATTCTTCATCCCCAGCAATACACTTTAAAAGCGTTGTCTTGCCACAACCATTATTACCTAATATGCCAATTCGATCTTGTTGTTTAAAGAAATAAGAGAAATCTTTAAATAACAAATGATCCCCAAATGATTTTTTTATAGAATGTAACTCAATCGTCTTCTTTCCTAAACGAGTACTTAAAGAACTCATTTCTAATTTTTCACTTTGAATCATTTGACGCTGTTTTCTTAAATCATTAAAACGATCAATTCTACTTTGACTTTTCGTCCCACGTGCTTGTACTCCAGCACGCATCCAAGATAATTCTTTTAGATAAAGTTGATTTAATTTCTTATGACGAGTTACATCATCACTCAAACGTTTCTCTTTGCCTTCTAAATAATTTTCATAATTACCTTCATACATATATATACTACCTTGATCAATCTCTAATAAACGATTCGTAATTCTCTCTAAAAAATAACGATCATGGGTTACCATTAATAAAGCATTTGGCAATTTACGTAAAAATGTTTCTAAAAAAGCAATCATATCATTATCTAAATGATTGGTTGGTTCATCTAAAATCAATAAATCACAGGGAGTAACTAAAGCACAAGCAAGTGCTAATCGCTTTGCTTGTCCTCCTGATAATAAAGATATTTTCTTATCAAAATCACTTAACCCAAGTTTTGTAAGGATACTTTTAACTTCAAATAATTTAACACTTTGATCCTTAGCTTGCACTTGATTTAAAGTCTGTGTTAACACATCTAAATCATGATCAAAGGTAGGATTTTGTGGTAAATAATGAATTTTTAATCCATTCTTTTTAATAATCTTTCCATCATCATAATGTTCACTTCCTAATAATATTCTTAAGAACGTCGTTTTACCCGTTCCATTCACTCCAATAATACCTATTTTATCCTTTTCATCCATTGAAAAAGAAACATCTTTTAAGATAACTTTTTCGTTATGGTATTTCGTAATATGTTCTAATGATAATAGCATCTTTTCAACTCCTTAAAAGCAGTACTATCATATCACAAATTATATAAATAATTTATGAATCTTTTATAAAAATAGGATTGACATCAATTTAACCTAGTGGTATATTAATTAAGCATTCGATTGATTCAATCGAATTTCACATACATGGGGTTTTAGCTCAGTTGGGAGAGCGCCTGCTTTGCACGCAGGAGGTCAACGGTTCGATCCCGTTAAGCTCCACCATGTAAGATACAGAAGTTCCTTAACAGGAACTTTTTTTATAGGCGTTTACCTAATTTATCAAAATATTGAAAATATTGTGAATCTATATAAAACGTTACATTTTCTCTTAATTGATGAAGTTCCTTGCTTTTCATAAGAAAACTTTGTTGTTTTACGACAACATGATAATATGCAATATCTTTCACCCATTCAATATATTCAATTGTTCCATTATAACTTGGAAACTGAGTACTACTCCCAATATAGATGGCATCTGGTGGTATCACTACTTGGACAAGATCACAATCTTGCAGGGTACATGAATACTTACCATCTCCAATATAAAGTGCTTTATCTTTAATAAATCCATCAAATACATTGATCATTCCTTCCTTAAAGAAACGAGCAGAAAATAGTGTAGTCGGTTGATCATATATATTCCTTGGTGTATCTAATTGTTCTATTCTTCCATCCTTCATCAATAAAATCTGTTCCCCTAAGCTCATTGCTTCTCCTTGATCATGCGTTACATAAATAAAGGTAGCGTTACTTTGTTGATATATTTTTACTAGATCCATTCTTAACTGCCTCTTTAAATTTACATCAAGTGAACTTAGTGGTTCATCCATTAAAAATATTTTTGGTTTACGAACTAGTGCACGAGCAATGGCTACTCTTTGCTGTTGCCCACCTGATAAAGTGCCTGCTTTGCGTTTCAATAATTCTTTAATAGAAAGCATGTCTGCCGTTGTATTTACTAATTCATTGATATGATTTTGTTTAAAGCCACCCAAAGATAAACCTAATGCAATGTTATCAAAAACACTTAAATGATCAAACAGGGCTGGGTCTTGAAATACCATTGCGACATCAGGCGCATTCTTTAGTGGTTGATCATCAATCAAAATACTTCCTTGCTCACTCTTAATTAATCCCGCAATACTGTGAAGTAAGGTAGTTTTACCACAACCACTTGGCCCACATATAACAAAAAAAGTTTTCTTATCAATAGTGAAAGAAAGATGATCAAGAGCGATATGGTTTGAAGGGTAAATGATGCTTAAGTTATTAATCTTTAATGTTGTCATAGGTTCATCCTTTTTTAATATTATAACATAATTAAAAACAAATATTTTTCACAAAATAATAATGTTTATCTATCATTATTTTTTAACTTAAGTGATATAATAAGAAAGAAGGGATGATTATATGAAAAAAATAACAAGTAAAGATTTAAATGAAAATTTCTTTCATTTACTAAATAACGAATGGGCCTTAGTTTCTGCCGGTAATGAAACTAGCAGTAATATGATGACAGCAAGCTGGGGTGGTTTTGGAATTCTCTGGAACAAAGAAGTCGCAACTATTTATATTCGACCACAACGTTTTACTTACCATATGATTGAAGAAAATGATACTTTCTCTTTATCCTTCTTGGATCAAAGTCACCACCAAGCAATGTCTTATTGTGGAACTCATAGTGGAAGAGATGAAGATAAGTATGAAAGAAGTGGCCTTCATAAGATGATGTTAGATACAACACCATGTATTGAAGAAGCACGTTTAGTATTCATCTGTAAGAAATTATACTTTCATGATATTGATGAAAAACATTTTATTAACCAACAAGATGTTTTAGATAATTACCCAAAACAAGATTATCATCGCTCGTATATAGCGGAGATACTTGCCATTTATACGAAAGAAACGCTCGATTAAGTTCGAGCGTTTTCTTTATAATATTTTTCATCAATTCCGATTAATTCATCTTTATTAATTGTAAACCATAAAGTTTTACTTATTAAATCATAATCGTGATAATAGATACTTTCAATTTCAATATGTTTATTTTGATATTGTTGTTTTAATTTCATTTTTAATAATTGAATTTGTTCATCTTGTAAATGATCATCAATAATTGCTATCTTTTCTTGTAGTTCCTTAATATTATGACAAATGTACTGAAACTTATCTTCTTCTACTTTTATTCTTTCTTCTTTTTGATCTTTTTCTAATAGATAAATAATTGCTTTATGCTGCTTATCTACATATAAAAGAGGATGTTGAAAATGAATTGAATTTTGACATAAAGAACATTTATGAATAAAAAACTGTCCATTTAAAATAGCTTCTTTTAGTTCTGGTTCAAATTCAGGATTAATGTAACTTTCACTTTTAACGTGAACTTTACTTCCACATTTAGGACATTGTAATTCTAGTAAAATAGATTTCATAAAATCACCATTTCCATTATAACACAAAAATAATACACCCGAAGGTGTATTAAATTGCTCTTGTATATTGTTTTAACCAAATAACTTCTTCTTTATCTAAATATGGAGAAATAATTTTAAAGACAGTTTTATGATAAGCATTTAACCAATCAATTTCTGCTTGGTTCATAAGACTAGGATCAATTGCATCTAAATCAAAAGGAACGTAGGTAATTGTTTCAAATTGTAGAAATTGTCCATATTCATTTGTCTCTTTATCTCTTACCACTAATTCATTTTCACTACGAATCCCATGACTGCCTTCAATATAGACACCTGGTTCATCCGTAGTAATCATACCCTCTTGTAGGACGCAACTATCATTACGGTCTGCTACAACACGCCAGCGAAAGCCATTGGGTGCTTCATGAACATTAAGTAAGAAACCAATACCATGCCCAGTTCCACAACGATAATCAATTCCCAAATCCCAAAGTGGTCCACGAGCTAAAATATCCAAACTAGTTCCTCTGATTCCAGATAAGAAAGTTGCTTTCGCAAGATTAATTAGGGAGCGCAGAACTGTAGTAAAATGAAGTTTTAATTCATCATCCACTTCACCTAAGGCAAAAGTACGTGTAATATCGGTTGTACCTTGAAGATATTGACCACCGCTATCCACTAATAACATTCCCTCTTTTTTTAATTCCACATTACTTTCTTTTTTGGCTGAGTAATGCATCATTGCTGCATGTTCTTTATAAGCAGCAATTGTATCAAAACTTGGTTCAATAAAATCACTTTGCGCTTTTCTTAAAGATAATAATTTATCTGCTGCACTCATTTCACTAATAGTAATCTTGCCTACGTTTGTTTTTAACCAATACATAAATTTAGTAACAGCTACGCCATCTTTAATATGAGCCTGAATATCATTTTCAATTTCTATCTTATTCTTACAGGCTTTCATTAACTGCGTTGGATTTTCTTGATCACATAGTTTATCCTTATGTTGAATATTATTATAAATAGCATAGTTAATCATATTTGTATCCGCTAAAATACGATGTGTTTCATCAATCTTTTTCACATCTTCATAAAACTCATTATAATCTTTAATGGTTACTTTAATTTCATTAAAAGCATTCCTTATTGTTTCATCTAACTTGCTTTGATCTAAATATATAGTAGCATTATCTTCAGTTATCATCGCATAAGCAAGCACGACTGGAAAACAAGCAATATCATGTCCTCTTAGATTAAACAACCAAGCTATGTCATCTAAAGTATTAATAATATGTGTATCACAGTTCCTTTGTTTCATCACTGTTCTTAATTCTACCAATTTTTCCTTTGCACTTTTACCACAATATTTTTCATCAAATAAGAAAGCTTTTTCTTTTGGTAATGGTGGACGATCAACCCATATAAGATCAACTAAGTCTTCATCACAACTTATAGTGCCTTCTTTTAAATTCATTATTTTTGATAGTTGTCTGCCTAAGCGAGCGTTGATTACTCGACCATCAAAACCAAGTAATCCATGAACACCAATCACTTCATTAATATATTGATTCATTGTAGGGACATTCGGTTCTCCCATTTTCATCAATTCAATCCCAGTATCTTTTAGTTGTGCTTCTGCTTGAATAAAATAGCGACCATCGGTCCATAACGCTGCTTTATCTTTTGCGACAACAAAAGTACCTGCTGAACCACTGAATCCAGACATATACTTTCTTGCCTTAAAATATTCACCGGCATATTCAGTTTCATGGAAGTCCGAAGTTGGGATAATATAAGCATCCATATTACGCTCTTCCATATATTTTCTTAATTGACTTATTCTCTCTTTAATCATGTTGACTCCTCCTTATTCCTATCCTCTATTTTACTCTAAATAAGACAGAAAGCCTAGTAAAATGGCATTAAAAAGTTCTCAATATATAATTAATAAAAAAACCACCTAAGTGGTCAATTTTAAGTTGGCTGGGGTAAAAGGATTCGAACCTTTGAAGTGTCAGAGTCAGAGTCTGATGCCTTACCGCTTGGCGATACCCCAATAAGTGATGCGCATAGTTTATTCTAAGTGAACCAGCATAGTTTGTCAAGGTACAATTTATTTATTTGCCATATTTGTATTCTTATTTTTTATTCGAAACAAAACTTATAACTTAACGTATAAAGCGGCTTTTTTTCTAATAATAAAGTATATTTCATTGCTTATCATTGTATTATCCTTTATAATATAGAATTGTATGAAAGAGGGGCTATCTATATGAAAAAAGTAAGAGTTCGCTATGCACCCAGTCCTACTGGATTCCTGCATATCGGTAATGCGAGAACAGCGATGTTTAACTATTTATTTGCGAAGCACCATCACGGTGATTTCGTTTTAAGAATTGAAGATACTGATATTGAACGTAATGTTGAAGGTGGCGAAGAGTCACAATTAAAATACTTAGAATGGTTAGGAATTACGCCAGATGAATCTGCTCAAAAACCTGGTAATTGCGGACCATATCGTCAAATGGAACGTTTGGATATCTACAAAGGTGTCGTTGATGAAATGTTAGAAAAAGGATTAGCTTATAAATGCTTCTGCACACAAGAAGAATTAGCACAAGTAAAAGAAACTCAAGAAGCAAGTGGACAAGCACCTATGTATAATCGTCATTGTCTTAACTTAAGTGCTCAAGAAGTAAAAGAAAAAGAAGCAGCAGGTTTGCCTTATGTTATTCGAGTTCGTGTTCCTGAACATAAAGTTTATGAATTTAATGATATGATTCGTGGTAATATCTCATTTGAAAGCAAAGATATTGGTGATTGGGTTATTGTTAAGAGCAATGGCATTCCTACTTACAACTTTGCCGTTGTTGTTGATGATCATATGATGGATATCACCCACGTTTTCCGTGGTGAAGAACATATTTCTAATACTCCAAAACAATTAATGATTTATGATATGATGAATTGGGAAGCTCCTACATTTGCTCATATGACCTTAATCGTAAATGAAAATCATAAAAAATTATCAAAACGCGATAATTCAATTATGCAATATATTTCTCAATATGATGAATCTGGATATTTACCAGAAGCAATGTTTAACTTTATGGCATTACTTGGATGGTCTCCAGAAGGTGAAGAGGAAATCTTCACGAAGGATCAATTAATTGAAATGTTTGATGAACACCGTTTATCTAAATCACCTAGTGTATTTGATGTTGAGAAGTTAAGATGGATGAATGGTATCTATATTCGTAATATGGATCTTGATACATTCTATGGCCATGCTCTTCCTTATTTAAAAGATGCAATTCACTCTGATGTTGATTTAAAAGAAGTTGCTCATGTAATCCAACAAAGAGTAGAAACTTTTAGCGAAATAAAAGATTCAATTGATTTTATTGATGTTTTACCAGACTATAATTGTGAAATGTATCTTCATAAGAAAATGAAAACAACTTATGAAAGTTCTCTAAAAGCTTTAGAAATTGCATATCCAATTATGGAAAATGATATTACTGATTGGAAGAATCAAGAAATGATCCATGAAAAATTATTAGCAATTGCCAGTGCTCATGAAATGAAAAATGGCCAGGTTTTATGGCCAATTCGTACCGCTTTATCAGGTAAAGCATTTACACCTGGAGGTGCGATTGAGATTGCTTATCTAATTGGAAAAGATGAATCTTTAAGAAGAATGAAAATTGGAATGGAAAAACTTCAAGCACATATCGCTTCTCAAGCCTCTTAATCAGAGGCTTTTCTTTTTTTACGCAACAAAAAAACTCTCAATTATGAGAGTTTTCTTAGGTTCATCTATTAATTAGATGGCAGTAACGTTCGAAGCCTGTGGGCCACGGTCGCCTTCAGTGATATCAAAGCTTACAGCTTGTCCTTCATCTAGAGTTTTGTATCCTTCAGACTGAATAGCTGAGAAGTGTACGAATACGTCTTGTCCATCTTCAGTTGTAATAAATCCAAAACCTTTTTCTGCATTAAACCACTTTACTTTTCCTTTGTTCATGTGGAACCTCCATACGTAATACCTAAGTCTGACACTTTCCCTTGATAAGAAACTTCATTGAAATTTCAAATATTATGAAAACATGTTACAGCTTGATTACTTTATAAGAATAACACTACCCTACTTTAAAGTCAAGCAAATAAAATTTTATATCGATAATTTGTATGATTCGAATATGATAATGTCTTAACGTAACGAATTTGATTATGTCTGAAACACAAAATAGAATGAATAATGATTGTTAATGTTTATAAACTCTTTTAATTAATATAATACTTGAATTGTCCATTTACCTTTTCAAGGACTTTTTTTATTCAAGTTCTAACATTGTTAACCTCTTAAAACACAAAAAAGTACAAACATTGATTGTTTGTACCCAAATAGAGTCCACCCTATATTATCATTATTAGATTATGGTATTAAAAGTATGATTAAATTCTATTAAACCAAAATAAAAGCCCATAAATTGGGCTTAATTTGCTAATGGGGCGAACGAAGGGGATCGAACCCTCGCATGACTGGACCACAACCAGTTGTGTTAACCACTTCACCACGTCCGCCATCAATCATTTCTTTGTTAGCAAGGCTTATTATAACGTACCCATTTTGGTTTGTAAATAGTTTTATTGTATTTTGTCTAGAAAGTTGATATAATTTTCTAACGAGGAGTGGTTATATGAAAAAAATTGCCTTGATGTGTGATTCTTCTGCTGATATCACAAAAGAAGAAGCAAAAGATTTAGATATTAACGTAGTTAGAATGCCCATTGTAATCAATGGTGTAGCTTATCGCGAAGAAGAAGAAATAAGTGATACGGAAATTATTAAGGCAATGTTGCGTGATGATAAAGTCACAACTACTCAACCTAGCCTTGGTGAGTTAATTGTGATGTGGAAAGAACTTTTAAAAGATTATGACGAAGTATTTTATATTCCATTATCAAAAGCATTAAGTGGAACTTGTCGTAATGCGATTAATATGGCGAAGGAATACAACGGTAGAGTTACGGTTGTAGATTCGGAGTATGTAGCATCACCAGTTATAACGCAGCTTTTAGAAGCACGTAAAATGTTTGAAAAAGGTTTAACTTGTGAAGAAGTTAAAAATAAACTAGAAAAGGAAAGCGAATTATTTGCTATTTTAATTCCTGAAGATTTAAAGTATTTAAAAAACGGAGGAAGAATCTCCCCCGCTGCTGCAGCCCTTGGAGGATTGCTTAAGATTCATCCTCTATTAACAATTGATCATGGAGCAATCGATGTCTATGATAAAGTTAGAACCCTCAGTAAAGCTCATAAAGAGGGGATTAAAGCAGTTTTAAAAGATGTGGATCCTGAAGATTACTATTGGATGATTATTGATGCTAATAATCGTGAAGTGGCGAATCAATTAAAGGAAGAACTTGCCCAGGCAACTGGACAAGAAATCATTCAACGTTCCTTTAAAGCAGTTATCATGTCTCATACCGGACCTGGCACAATTGGCTTTGGTAGAATACGTAAGATAAAATATTAACTCGGTAATCCCGAGTTTTTTTATCGGATAATTTGGGTATTTGTAGTAACTAATCCAGTACTCACATAACCAATTAATGGTATTTCAACAGGGAACTTTACAGAAACAATGAATCTTGCATCTTTTTGAGTGACACTTAACTTTAATTCAGGGTTTAAACTTGCTCTTTCTTGAATTAACTCATAAACAAAATCATCGAGGCGATTCTGATGTTCAATCGTTGATATTGTATAATCTTGTAAATAGCGTGCTTGATTATATGACATCATGATTTGCACAAAATTCATTCCCAAAACAATGACTGGCATTGAGAACATCATAATAAAACCTAATTCAAATGCTCCTTTCATGTTACTTCACTCCTGATTGAGTAGACATGGAATTCCATTGGTTTTCTAATGTCGTTTTCATCATGTCTTTAAACCCATCACTAAAGGCAATCATTCCTGTCGCAATAATCGTAACCACTAAAACTAAACCATATTCTTCGAAAAACGCTTTCATCAACTCACCCCCTTTCCAAATAAATCAATAATAATTTCAAACATAACTGCCATAAATAAAACAGTTACTCCAAACAGCGGTAACATCCCCCACCACTGATATAGCATCATTTTTGAATCAGCTCGTTCATAACGCTCACTTCTTAACCATTTTGTTGTAGATTGAATCATTCGATTAAACTGAAAGTAAGCATCTTCTTTACCAACACTGTTATAGCGATATAATAACTTCATCGCTCGTTCTATTTCTGATAGACGAAATCGCTTTAAAAAATTTAAATATGGTTGAAGATGAATTGCATCTTCCTTTAATTCCTTAATTAATATATCTAGATCATCTTTTATTAAGGATGGTGCATTTTCTTTTGATAATAATAAAGAAGTAGATACTGTATTGGTTTGGATTAATATCTGTAATTGACGTAACCATATTGGAAACTGAAATCGAAGTTGTTTTAATTGTTGTTTCTGTGTCTTTTTAAGTTTAAAATAATCTTTCTTTAATACAAATACACTCAACATTGTAATTATTAGTAAATATCGAATATCGAAATCAAGCAAAGGCCATATTACTAAGCCTAATAATACATATCTGGCTTTCATGACTCTTTTAAGCATATAAGCATTACTATCTTCTATTTTATATAAGGATAAATCTCTTTCAATTAATAAATCACATAGGAAAGTATCAATTGGTTGATGAAATAGAGTTATAGTAATTAAAAATAAGTATAAAACAATTATTTGTGGCATATAAATTCCTCACGATCCATCCAACTTTCCCCAAGTATTTTATGAGCCATTAAAAGCGTAATCAAAACGGTGATAAAGAAAAATAAAATTGAAATTTGATAAAGCAAACTGTTTTGATTAAATACTATTTTGGCTAACATATTCTTCGCAAAGAAAGATATCACACAAGAAAATCCACAAAGAACAAGCATTTTATTCTTAGCTTGCATCTGTTGCTTTTTAAACAAATAAACATCTTCAATCCAATCATCGATATCGTCTTGAATTAAATCTAATCCATCCAAATAATGATCCGTTCCATGTTTCTCAACTGCTTCCACAAAGGTCGTAAGATTATGAATAATAAAATGCGGATATTTATTTAATAAGATTAAAAATGTTTCATGAAGATTTCCAAGCGTTTCTTGTTTCTCTAACATTTCCTGAATGATCTCTTTCATTTCAATTCCTACTACATCTTGGCAATCTTGCAACACTTGATATGTTTTAGGATTTAATTTAAACATTGCTAAAAAATGTTGTAGGAATAAAGTAATATCTGAGAATTGCTTTTCTTGATAAGAATTATAAGCAATCCATATTATCATAATTGGACATAAGGCAGAAGCTAATAAAATCAGAAAAATAATACTTTCCATCTTAACTTGAAATAAATAACTAGCAATTAAGATTGAACAACTCATTAAAAGTAAAAGAAAGAAATGTTCTTTTAAAGAATAAGTATAACCATAACCTGAAATTGTCTTTTTTAATGTTTGATAACCTTTCTTTCGAAATAAACAATATTTTAATAAGGCACCACTTTTTTTTCGATTAAAAAAGAGTAATAAAAGAAAGAAAACAACGATTAGAATATAACTCATGCTACCTTCCCCTTTTTACTTGGATTAGGAAGAAAACGGGTTGCTAAGTTTTCAGGTAATGCTTTTATAAAATCAATCTTTTTACCTTTTTCATATAGAATATTTGTAGTACTTTCATTACCTGCTGAGTCAAAGGCTACGACTTGTGCGATATATCTTTTTACACCTAACATCGATATCTCTGATTTAACCAAAACACCTAAATCAATCGCTTCATGTATTGTATGAAGTAACACATCATTATAAATCTCAACATCGGGAAACATATGTAAGATTCGCTTTGGTATCGAACTTGCATCACGGGCATGAATCGTTGAGATGATATTGGTACCAGTTGATATACTTTCCATTAAATGCACAACTTCATGCGACCTCACTTCACTTACTAGTATCCAATCTGGACGTTGACGTAAACTTGCTTTAATTGCATCAACATATGAAAAACTTGGTTTTACTTTAATAGCGACACAGTCTTTATCTGGATGGATATCATGGTAGCGTAGTTCTAATGTATCTTCAATGGTAATCACTCGCTCATAATCCGCTATATAACTACTTAAATACTTTACTAGTTCGGTTTTGCCAACACCTGGTAGTCCACATACCATAATATTAAAATGTGATTTAACTGCTCGTATTAATAGATCCAATAATGCTTTATCTGCATATTTATCTTTGACCATTTGTTTATCATTCAGTCTTAATAAAGAAGGTGTTTTTCGAATTGAAATACTATTACCACTCCTTGCAATTGAATCATGAAGAATACTAATTCTTAAGTCCTTTGTTTCTGCTTCAATTAAAGGAGAACCAACATTAAAGGATAAATTTACGTAGTTTGCAATTTTAAAACAAAACTGTTTCATAAATTCTTCTTCTTCAAAATCTTCAATTAAATATCTACCCTTCTTTAAATCATCAATCCATAATCGATGACCATTATAGTTTATATCGGTAACATTATCATCTTCAATATAACTTGTTAATGGTCCAAAATTAAATTCACTCATGATTAAGATAAGGAAGAACCTTTGAATCTTCAATTAAAATTGATTCTTCATCCTTTTGATAATTATTAGCTGGTGCATATAAGTCAATACTACCTATTTTAGCGGCCGTTTTTAAATAAGGTATGATAGAGTCATTAATGCCAAGAATAACGACGTAAGGTATCTTTGTTGACTTTTCATCGCTTATTTCATAACCATTGCGATCTTTAATTGATAAAACTCTAACCCCTTTAACAAATCGATCAATAATTGGATTTTCATTTCGTTGAGGTACCGTAACATATAAATCAACTTTTTGACCACTTGTAATTGTATTCCCTGATAGTTTAACTAAATCACTTGGAAGTGAAAAAGCGGTTTGTCCATTTTTTAATAACAAAGTTGGATAATCGGGTAAAGACTCTTTTTTATATATCATTGATTTATAAATCAATGAACCACTTGGTATCATTCCATTAATATCAGTATATTTCCCTAAGATCGATTTCTTATCATCAATTGTATTTCTTCCTGTTGCACTATGAGCAATTTTAATTGTTCCAATCATATTTGAAGTAATCTTACTTCTCGGTGGAATGTTTTTAATCGCATAAGGCATCTCTACATAATCAATACTCTTCTTCATTACAATATTAAATACTAAAACATTTACAATCAAAAGCAATAAAACTGCCAAGATTGCGTTATTCTTTTTATTCTTCATCTGTTAACTCCTCCAACATTGCTTCTTCTATTTCAAAATGCATCGCATTTCGAATATTTTTATCTTGAGCATCTACATGTATCTTCACAAACAATGGTTCTTGAATATAACCACTTAAAGTAATTTTGTAATGATAATCTTTAATCATATTCATTTCAAAATACTCTTTGAAATAATTCATAACATCATTTCCATCAAAAACACCTTTTTCTCTTACTTGAACCATTGAATAAGCAATTCCCCTTTTTGTATTTGTTGAGAGTACATTTTGTAGATGATCATATTGCACCCACCAACTAAAGGAAACCATCACTACAAAACTTATAAACACCATCATCGATGATAAGATAATTGCTTTCATAAACTTGCATCTACCTCCCATTCCTTAATATGTTTAAATTGATAAGAATCCTAAATAAACAAAAAAAAGTCTTCCGTTTTCAGAAGACTTACCAATCCTTATTCTTGAACTAAAGTACCATCTACATCAATCTCATAATCATAAATAGTTAACGCTTTGCCCGCTTGTTTCATAGCCTTTTCAACAAGTGAGTGCATATCCTTACAACAGCCACTATGCATATAGGCAACATGCAAGGATTTAATATCATTCACCTTAATAATATCAACTAATTTATTAAATAAATCGCCACATAAATCTAATGGACAAGCAATAATTGTTATCTTATCCACCATTACTTCATCATGAAGACGGGCATGGGCAAACGCCGTACAATCAGCAGCAATTAACAAATCACATTGATGGAAGTAACGAGAATGAAGCGGTGCTTTTTTTAATTTAATTGGCCAGTTATAAAGCTGTGAGTAATTTAAATCACACTCACATTCACCTTCACATACTTCACTTAAATGCTCAGAAACATTTTCAATTTCAATTGCATGATTTAAACATTCACTAACACACTTTCCAATGTGATCACAAATATCATTGTTTACATTTGCTTTACCATTTTCTAAATAAATAGCACCTTTACTACAACTACTGATACATTTACCACAACCATTACATTTTGAATGATTGATTCTGAGTAACTCCTGCATATTTACTCACCTCATCTATAATGATAATTCAAGTTGCATAAAGTGTCACGTTATATGCCTAAATTACATCAATTATACATTTATTTACGTATATTTATTGCATCTAAAATGCCATAAGTAAATCTTTAACATTTGAATGAAATCAAACATTATCAAAAAAAAGTGATAAATAGAAAGTTCTACTTATCACTCATATCATCGATTAAGAACGACGCTTAGGTTTTGAATCACTACTTGATTTGTGATCACGCGAAGAACGACGTTTCGTATCATCACTTCGTTTATCACGAGTGTGTCCTGAATCACGACGTCCACGATCTCCTCTAGGGCGATCATCACGACTTCTTGATCTTGATTCTCCACCTTCACGACGTTTAGGTTTTGAATCAAAACTTACTTCCATCTCTTTACCACGAATCGTTGCATTCTGCATCGTATCCATAACTTTCTGTGCATAGTCAGAAGCAATTCCAACTAAAGAGAAATAGGTACGAACATCAATTTTTCCGATAACAGCACTTGAAAGTCCTGTTTCTTCCGCAATGGCACAAACAATATGACCAGGTTGTACATTATCACGAATACCGATGTTGAATTTCAATGTTGTCGTTTCAAAATCACGATCCATTTTATTCTTACCTGGAACTTCTTCCACATCGATAACTTCTGGTTTATAAGAAAGGGAAATTAATGCTGCCACTAAGTTCTCAATTGCTAAACCTTCTGATAAT
>JAVWEY010000015.1:0-35826 GCA_036641395.1 Erysipelotrichaceae bacterium | reverse complement strand
CTTATACTCACGCTGACACCAATTACATATCGAATCAAGTAAATAATTATCCAAGGAAGATGTTTTCTTATCAATCTCCTTATGAAATATCCAAAGTTTTCTTAAATGAAAAGGTGCTTGAATTGAACCGTTTACACTTCATTCAACACAATAAAGTAGTCCTCAAACACCTAATCAAAAAATAGATTTTTTCTGGCTCTTACAAACCAAATAAAGATAAACGGAAATTTCAGTACAATTAAGAAAATTGTTTGCCTGAAACAGAGTTTTAATATACTCTTTTTCCACTATCTTTGATATTAAAATACCGCTTTATTTTATTTTTGTCTATACTTTTATCTGATTTTATCCTTTAAAACGGAAGTTTCTATGAAAACGGAAATTTCAGTGAAATTTAAGCTAATAAACCTCAGTAGTAAAAACAAAAAATAAATTATATCTAATAAAAAATTATAAACTAAGAATTTAAGCGAAGTGTAAGTTTTATTAGTACCTCTTTTTAATATGAGTTTCTTTTTATAAGAAGAAAAATTCCGTCTCAATCTTGTTTCACATTTGGATGTGTGTAACTTATCTCAAAACTTTCCATTATTAATAAAACGAAAAATCAACTTATTTCATTATAATCCAATCCCATAATGCCAATTTTAAAAAAATATAAGTATCATCAATAAATTATATAGATGAATTTGCAATCTCTAAGATATTCTTTATCAATACTATCAATATTAACCATTAAGTTGTATAGCCAATATGTATTCGATCGTAAATAAATAAATATTGCTTATAAGAGCAAAAAACAAATTCACTTTCTTATAATTCTAACATATCAGCTCAATAAGCCTCATACAAACGCTCATTGCTATAAAAAGGTCTCGTATATCACAAAATACTTAATGATGCTTAAAAGAAAATTATAGTAGTTTTATGACCCTTATTCCCATTGAAGGTGTCTTTTATATTCTGCCATAATTTAGTTTGCATTCTATTTAATTAATCTCTTTATATAATTTCTTATAATTGATTAATGAGCCTTTTTACCTCTGCCCTATTACTATTTTTTATCTTTAAGTTCATTATTCTTTCTTCTTTATATCTTTCGCAATCCATTTCGTAAGGCAATGAAACATTATCATCTAATTCGCTCAGCAATCTTAAAAACACCCCCACATGTGCACATCCACTCTTAATTCCGCAAATAGGACAATCACAAGCATAACTAATACTTTTAGAATTAGTTACCGCATCAAATTCAAAAAGAAGTTTATTTGTATAAAAATTATAAAAAATTCCTTCTACCACAAATATCTTTCTCTCTTCATTATACGAAATTGTGAGTTTTTTAATTTCATTAACTAAATTTTCATAACACCTTAAGTACATGCTATAACTCATACTATTATTTACTACTTTTTCAATTGCTTTTTCATTAACAAACATATTATTCCACTTCTTCCCTTTTTTATTTTTAAAGCCCATAAATTAGATTTTTTTATAAAAAAATTCACTTAATTATCACACCTTAAGAATTTGAAATTATGCTCAAAGCACCAACCAATTGCATTAAGTTTAATTTGTTTATCACAATACCAATGATACTCTTTAATTAAATTCATACGAGTCAAAATATCAATAAAGTCATCATTCATTCCCTTTACACTTGCATTAGCATACAATATATTACGATTTTCTTCACTCATTTCGAAATTTTCAATAAAGTTAATCATTAATTCACAAGAACTAGCCGATCTATTTAAATCAATTTTCGTACTATTTATGTCCTTTTCTTCCCCCTTCATTTTTGAATGTTCATTCACCACAAAAAACTTTTTTAATATTACGTCATAATATGCAGAACAGTCTATCTTAATTTCATGAAAAACATTAACAAGTTCTTTAAAATCTATCTCAACGTTATTTCCTTTAAAAAACTTCTCTTTAAGTTCATAATCTTCAAAACAATTATTTATCATTTTTATAAATTCTCTATCTTCTTCGTTATCATTAATATATGTTGCTAATACTTTCTGATATATATCCAGCATGTCAGCAAAGTAATAGTCATTCAATTTTTCTATGCAATGTATATTAAATCTATCACAAGTACTGACCAACTCACGAAATATTTGTCTTATATTTTCATATACTAAATAAGAAATCATTCCGCTCTGTTCAAAAGAATTTTTAATGATTTTCTCACATCTGTCATTTAATAGTTCCAAATGTGTAAATCTAAAACAATGGTTTTTTATTGCCTTGCAAAAAAAATTGTAATAGATATTCGTAATATTAAATTCATTAACATTAATATCCAAACACCTAAAATCCAAATCTTTCATTATAATTTGATTAACCAAATCTGTAATACTCAGATGATTATTTAATGAATCCACCAACTCATCATAATCGTGAAAAGCCTTTGTAGCAATTAAGTTTGCTTCCGCCTGTCGATTCGAAGTTAACTCTAAAAAGTGATTCATTTTGTTCATTCTTTCATAATACAAATTCTGTTCATCCTTAGTCATTATAAAATCCTCCTGTCTTATCATTATATCCTATTATAAAAAGGTTACAATCAATTTATTTTTTAATATTAAATAGGTGAAATCTAGTAACAACTTATCCACTCTTTAATTTTCATGCGATTTTCTATCACCATTAAAATATGCACCAAATGTTTAATTGTAAAACAGTTTATAATCGCAATATTTCAGTGCTATCCAAATTAAATATTCTCACAATAACAGCGGTCTATCTATTTGTATATTTCAGATAAACCAATGTCTTGAATTATTAATATCGATTGTATCTTTCCTTCCAATACTGTAGAATTAAGTTATATGAGGATACCCTCAAAAGGAGATTAACACAATGCGTAATCATGAAGTAACCAAAAAACAGCGTTTATTAAATGATGACGGCAGTATTAATGAACCGGGTTTTTCAAAATCTATGCTTCAAAGTTATAATCGAAACGATATAAAAGCACCATCTTTTCGTATTAAAGAATGGGATTACTATCTTGTTTTATGTGATGATTTTGCATTTGCATTCACTATATCTGATGACGGTTATATCGGCTTACAATCCGTAAGTATTTTAGATTTTAATAAGCCATGGGAACATACGCAAACAATTTTGAATCCATTTCCAATGGGAAAGTTAAAAATGCCTAATTCCTCTAATGAAGGTAACTGTATATATGAAGACAAGAGACTACAAATGAAATTCGTTGTAAATGAAGGTAAGCGAAGAATTATTTGTAATTTCGAGAAATTTTACGAAGGTAAAACATTCAAATGTGACATAACTTTACAGCAACCTAAAATGGATACAATGGTAATCGCTACTCCTTGGCCAGATAAAAAAACAGCTTTTTACTATAATCAAAAAATCAATTGTATGAGAGCTAGTGGAAGTGCCATATTTGATGGAATCGAGTATATATTTAATCCAGAAACTGATTTTGGCACATTAGATTGGGGGCGTGGCGTCTGGACTTATGACAATACATGGTACTGGGGTAGTGGAAACGGTATTGTAGATGGAAAACCTTTCGGATTCAATATTGGATATGGTTTTGGAGACACAAGTGCAGCTAGTGAAAACATGGTATTCTATGACGGAATTGCCCATAAACTAGATGACATTACATTTCATATTCCTAAAGATTCTTATGAATCACCTTGGGCTTTTACATCTAGTGATCACCGATTTGAAATGAATTTTAATCCAATAATTGACCGTAAAGCAAAAACATCACTTGGAGTTATCGTTACAGACCAACATCAAGTATTCGGTAGAATTAGTGGAAAAGTTACACTTGATAATGGCAAGGTTTTAGATATTAATAATCTCACTTGTTTTGCAGAATGGGTTCATAATCGTTATTAAAAAATATATATAAATTAATAAGACTTCGCTCTATAGTGAAGTCTTATTAATTAACTCATTCAATTTAATTAATTCTTGTTCGCTAAGATAGCGCCAACCACCAACACCCATATCACCTAATTCTATATTCATAACTCGTATCCGTTCTAACTCACGAACAACATAACCAAGTGCTGAACACATCCTTCGAATTTGCCGATTCAATCCCTCCGTTAATACTATATTAAATGTTTTTGGACCTATCGGTTCGATTACGCATGGTTTAGTAATCTGATATGAATTACTAACCGGATTATAAATTTGAATTCCATTACTCATTGCATTTAAAAATTCATCATCAATACTTTTATTTACACTCACAATATATTCTTTTTCATGTCCATTGTTTGAACGCAAAACTTTGTTAACGATATCGCCATCATTCGTGATTAATATTAACCCCGATGATTCTCTATCTAAACGACCAATTGGAAACACTCTTAACGGATAGTTTAAAAAATCAGTAATATTATCCTCCATTTCTGTATCAGTCGTACAAGTGATACCTCGTGGCTTATGTAAAGCAATATAAACAAGTTTTTCTTCTACTTCTATTTCTTGATGATCAACTATTACTACTTGACCCGGTAATACTTTTGTTCCAACTTCAGCAATTACACCATTAATAGTAACTTGACCATTTTCAATATAACGATCTGCTTCTCTTCGTGAACAATAACCAGAACTTGCAATGTATTTATTAAGACGAACGGATTGTTTCTCTTCATGATGAATTATTTTTTCACCATTAACAATATTAGTTTCAATCTGATAGGCATGTCTCATATGTTTACCTTTTATCTCTCTTATGTGTAAATATTATACCATATATAGATAAACAAAAAATGATAAATTGATGAGGTAAAATAATACTTATTAAGCATGAAAATACATTATTTAAATTTGTTATTATAACACTCAATAATCGTGTTACAATAATAACATAGATTAAATTGAAAGTTCTTATTTATGATAGGAGGGTTTTAATGATAAAAGGACAAATGAATTCCCTAATTTTGAATAATCAAAACTCTAATGTTTTTGACGAATTAAAAACATCGTTAGAAACTTGTTTGAGTTTTAAATTTAGTGTTGCCTTCATTAATTTTGGAGGGTTACAATTATTTTTAAAAACTTTGGATGATTTAAATAAAAACAATATAAACGGAAAGATTATTACTTCGACGTATCTTAATTTCACAGAACCTAAAGCACTAGAGAAGCTCAGTACTTTTAACAACATAGAACTAAAAGTATATAACGATGTTGAGACAAAAGGATTTCATTCAAAAGCGTATATTTTTGAATATAAAAATGAATATAAAGTAATCATTGGCTCTAGCAATATTACATGTAGTGCGCTGAAAAATAATATTGAATGGAATATTGAAGTTATATCAAAAAAAGATGATATTTTTATGGTTGATGTTATAGATGAATTCATTAATCTATGGGACAATTTACAGGTTGCATCCCCTAGTTTCTTAGAGGAATATAAAAAATTTATAGCTTCGATAAAACAACGTAATCAAAATAATAAAACTGAACACTTTAAATATAAGAAAAATAGTAATCAATTAATTTCTTATGATTTCGAGATAATTCCAAATACAATGCAGGAACGAGCCATTTACAATTTGAATAAATTACGCCAATTCAACGAAAAAAAAGCTTTGGTTATCGCTGCAACAGCTACTGGTAAAACCTATATGAGCGCATTAGATGTAAAACAATTCAAACCGAAAAAAATGCTGTTTATTGTTCATCGCGAAGAAATTCTTCGTCATGCGGAAAAATCTTATCGTCGGGTATTAGGTAATTCAATCAAAACGGGTATTTTTATGGGTGTACAAAAAAACTATGATGCTAAGTATATTTTTTCTTCAATACAAACGCTACAACGTAATTTTAAAATGTTTGATCGTAATGAATTTGATTATATCGTTGTGGATGAAGCACATCATATTGGCGCTGAAACATATCAAAGAGTTTTACAATACTTCACTCCAGAATTTTTGCTAGGAATGACTGCAACACCCGAGCGTTCTGATAACTTTGATATCTTTAATTTTTTTGATAACAATGTTGCAATTGAAGTAAGGCTACATGAAGCAATGGAAGAAGATTTGGTTGTCCCATTTCATTATTTTGGTATTGAAGATATTTCTCAAGTTAATTATGAAGGTATTAATACATACGATATTACTGCTATTGCGAAACAACTAAAGGTTATTCAAAGAGTAGATTATATTATAAAACAAATGGAATTATATGGACATGACGGCGATAAACGAAAATGCTTAGGCTTTTGTATTAGCATTGATCACGCCTTGTTTATGTGTAATGAATTTAACAAGCGCGGAATTCCCAGCGCTTGTCTAACCGGTGAAAATTCTGGGAACGAACGACAAACTATTCTTAATCGTTTAGAAGATGACAAAGATAATCTAGAAGTTATTTTCACTGTAGATATTTTTAATGAAGGTATTGATATTCCATCTATTAATCTAGTTCTAATGCTTCGCCCTACTCAATCAGCAATTATTTTCGTACAACAACTAGGAAGAGGGCTTAGAAAATCCATTGGCAAACAGTATTTGACCGTTCTTGATTTTATTGGTAATTACAATCGTGCTTTTCTAATTGCCGTAGCATTAAAAGGCAGCCGTTATTATGATAAAGATAGTTTGAAAGTGGCCGTAGATAATGATTTTTATAATATACCTGGTGAAAGTTTTGTACAATTAGATCCTATTAGTAAGAGTCGTATTTTAAAACAACTTGAATTAGAAAATTTTAATTCTTTTCATTATTTAAAAGATGAATATATGTCATTTAAATCACAACTTAACGGCAGAACTCCACATCATTTAATGGATTATCTTTATTATGATGGTTCTCCTGATCCGAATAAATTCATTAAATATTCCGGTACTTATTTAAACTTTTTGATAAAAGTAGAAAAAGATGAGCGATTAGTTTTACTGTATTTAGATGAGTCTTTTCAAAAAGCATTGAAATATTTATCCGATATGCTTCCATTAAAAAGACCTTTTGAATATGCAATTTTAATTGAGCTGCTAAAAACAAAAGAAATGTCTTTCATAGATTGCAAAAATAGCATACTCAAATATATTGACCATGTTGATAACGATAGTGTAATGCATTCAATAGAATGTTTAAACTTCGCGTTCTATGATAAAGTTCAAAAGAAGTTATGGACAAAATTCGCTCATTATAAAGATGATAAATTAATTATAAATAGTGAAATTTCAAATATTTTATTAAATGATAAAAAAACTGATTATTTGATTGATACTTTACGCTTTGGTTTAACTCAATATAAAAATGAATTCAAAGAAATAGATTATGGAATTCCTTTCTTTCGTTTATACTCAACCTATAGTATGCAAGAAGTAGCTTTGCTAAGTAATATCAGAAAATCTCTATCTTCTTTTCGTGGTAGCGGCTTATTAACAAGCAATAATGATTATTTCCTTTTTGTTGAATTACATAAAGAGGCCGATATTAAAGAATCCATTAATTATAAAGATAAATTCTTTAACCGAAAATTTTTCCAATGGCAGAGCCCAAATGCAACAAAACAAGATTCTTCACGTGGTAAAAATATTATTCACAATATAGAAAGAAATATTAACTTACATTTGTTTATCAGAAAATTTAAATCAATCGATCGTATTATTCAGCCATATATCTACGTTGGTAAAATTAACACAAAAAGATATGAAGGTAATCAACCTATCACAATCAAAGCTAGATTAGAACATGAATTACCAATTGAATTATACGAAGAATTAACTAACAAAGTTGAAATCATCCATTAGAAATAATATGCAACATTTTAACCAATCCCGGAATCTAATAAAATGAACATGCAAAAGGCAAATGAAATAAATCATCTGCCCTTTAGTGTTTATTCTTATTTGATTAACACAGATAAAGATACAACCTAAATACTATTAATTCAAATCCGTTTAACCTTGAAGTCCCTTTGATTGACGCTCCATATCTTCAATTACAATATCATAAATTTCCCCAATTGTAGAACAATACTCTAATATTTCCCACGGAGTATTAGTATGAAAATGAATCTTAATTAATTCTTCATCTCCTACCGCTAATAAACAATCGCCTTTAAAATGTTCTCTGAAATAATCATTGATTGCATCTTCATTTAAAGCCTTTCCCTCAATTAATAATTGCGTATCATATTTAAATTCCAACATATTATTCCTCCTTTTGTAGTCTTTACTCAAGTATATCACTTTTATTTAAGTAAACAATAAGAAAAACACTAGGAATCCTCCTAGTGCTAAACTTCTTTTATTAATCTTTTTCAATAAACGCAAGCAATTGTTGAGCTGCAACATTTAGCCCTTCACGATTTTCTCGAGAGAAACCTAGGTGCGTAAAGATTTCCCCTACAAAAATATTGTTCTTCTTCAATTCCGCAAATACTTTATCAATGATTTTCCCACATAATTCCTGCTCTTGCATTGGACCAAAAGGATTGGCAAAATAAGTTGTCGATATCCCAACTTCTTGAGTTGTTCCAAGTGCCATTCGCTTACCTAAAGTATAAATTGCCTTAGCTTCTTCAATGTCATCAATCTCACGAATACCATTGATATCATCATAGTTATTGGCATAACAGAACATATCAATCTTATGATTGCTAGCAACCACTTCATAAGGTGCAGCAGGCGTAATAACACGTGCATTCAATGAATCTGGATTCATAAAAATACTACGATCCATATCTCGATATGGTGTTCCTTTATCTAAGTCATCAAGACGAATAAATGCACCAATTTCAGTTCCCTGTCCATAAGGTATACCATCTTCTAAATGAATACTACCCATATCATCAAAAACAACTTCTAAGTCTCTGATTGAATCATTGCCTAGCGCTCTCAACGCTTCAATTGATTCGCTTTTACCAGCGCCAGAATCTCCCATCAACATAATTCCTTTACGTTTACCATTCTTTAGAGTTACATTGACAAAAGCTCCATGAATTGGTAGCCACCCTTTTGCCATCATCGCCAAATTGTGAAGCGTTAATGACATTTTTTTAATATATCCAAAATACTCAATTCTCTCATGATAAGAGACACAACCAATCCAAATTGATTCTTCTTCATCATAGTGGAATGTGCATTCATTACGATTATCTTCATTACCAAATAAACAAATCAAATCAGGTTTACGTTTACATTCTTCATCACTAGCTAATTCAAATAAGTTAGCCAACGATATTCCACTTGAAATAAAATCACGATGTAAATAAATAAAAGCCAATAATGAACCAATCTTACATGGATAACAAAACCAAGTATCTTTATTACCAGTAAAACTAGCAATTGGATTATCCTCTCTCGAATCAAAAGATCCAATTCGTTTGTTTGATTTCGGATGTAAAATCATTGGAGTTCGAAGCATCACCGAATCAATAAACGGAATACCTTTTAGCCCATCATATTTCGATGATAGTTTGATTGGATTATTACGTAAAGCGACACAAGCGTTAGTACCTGCTTGTAATTGACGATATACGCTATTATTACGTCCTTGTACCTTCTGTTCAAGTTTACGATATAAGCCACGGATTAAATCATTAAAAGTAGTATCCGCATCAATAAAACTTGATTCCTGAACTGCATGACCTCTCCCTGAATTAATAATTGAAAAGCGTTGATGCTGTTTCCAAAAATTATATAACTCTTCAATGAAATCTAATAATTTTCCTTTATCATTTAAGTAAGAACTATCAATTTCATCCAAGTTTAGAATGGTTAATTGACGAAACAATTTACATAATTCAAAATTAGCTTCACGTGCATTTTTACCATTTAAAGCATAATAATAAAGATCCTCATTAAAATCTTGCAAATAATCAATATAAATACGAACAAAGTTCTTAAAGGTAGCGGAATTCATTAGCCCATCAAACGTTCTAGCATATGATGCACTATAGTTTACAATGGCTAAATCTTTATTTAAATATAACGATTCTTTCATATTGGCCTCCTATATTCTTCAGAATAATAATACTCACTCATTATACTATACATTAGAAGATGAAAAAAGTATTAACGAAGAAAAAAAATAAAGTAAGCGCATAACTTACTTTACTCTTATACAAATAAATAAAAATGTGTCTTATCTTTGAACTAATTATGAATATGTTTCTTTTTATCCACTGCAAAATAACCAATAAGACCGATTAACAACATAAATGCAGAAGCACCAAGACAAATAGATACCACCTGATTGCTTAACTTAGTGTATAACCCAATTGCGCCAGAAACTTCCGTTATTAAAAATCCTAACGAAACAAAAATAGTAAATACACGGCGATCATAGGCAAATGAACAAAAAATTGCGCCAATTAAAGCAATGCTTGTAACAACGGCCAAAATAAGTTTTAAATTCTGTGGTGCTTTTTCACCAATCAAATTCGTACCAATAACTAATAAAATACCAATCGCTAATAATGTTTTACTCATATTTTCCTTATTCATAAATTCACCTTCTTCCATAGAAATTATTATACTATTATAAAATCAAAATTAATAAAAAAAACAGATATCGTCCGGTTTTTACCGAATATATCTGCCTTTTATTTATAATACTTTTTCTATATAAGTATTTAAATCACTTAATGCAACTTCCGTTGTTTCATTATCTTGGCGTCCTCTTACCTCTACAATACCCTCTATTGCTCGTTTACCTACTGTGATTCTTAAAGGTAAACCAATTAATTCCATATCTTTAAACTTAACACCTGCGCGCTCCTTACGATCATCTAATAAGACATCATAACATTTTCTTAAAGATTCATATAATTCATTTGCGACACGCTCTTGTTCTTCATCTTTTTGATTCGCAACAACAATTCCCAAATCAAAAGGTGCAACACTTTTTGGCCAAACAATACCATGTTCATCATTATGCTGTTCAACAATAGCAGCCATACAACGTTCCAATCCAATTCCATAAGAACCCATTTCAACCGGTATCAATTTATTATCTTGATCCAAGTATTCCAAGCCAAGACTCTTCGCATATTTATTACCTAATTTAAAAGTATTTCCAACTTCAATGCCTTTTGTGAACACTAATTTATTACCACAGTTAGGACATACATCTCCAACCGACACTGCTGCAATATCTCCAACCTCACTCACTTTAAAATCACGCAAGTTAACATTGGTAAAATGAGCGTCGTTTTGATTCGCTCCACAAATAAAATTACGCATATGACTTACTTCACGATCCATAATAATTGGTATTTCTAAACCAATTGGACCTGCAAATCCAACTCTTGCATTAGTTACTTTTTCAACTTCTTCAAACGATGCTAACTCTAGACCATTTGCTTTTAATAATTTACCTGCTTTAGTTTCATTTAATTCGCGATTTCCTTTCAACAGGAATGCAACTAATTTACCATCCACTTTATAAATCAATGTCTTCACAAAATGATCCGCTGTTTTATGAAAGAAAGCAGCCACATCATCAATTGTTTTTGCATTAGGAGTAGCGACACATTCATAAGGTAACAATTCTTCCTGATCTTCGATATTTTGATCGACCACTTCTGTAATTTCTAAATTACTAGAAAAGTCACAATGATCACAATTTACCACAACATCTTCACCAATTTCACACAGTGCTTGAAATTCTTCCGATAACAAACCACCCATCGCTCCTGTATCTGCTTTGACAATTTTATAATTCAAATCCATCCGATCAAAAATCGCTTTATAAGCATTGAACATTTTCATATAAGATACATGTAGTCCATCTAAATCACGATCAAAAGAATAAGAATCCTTCATAATAAATTCACGAACCCTGATTAAACCAAAACGAGGACGCGTTTCATCACGATATTTTGTTTGAATTTGATATAAAGTATAAGGAAAGTCTTTATAAGATCGCCCTTTCATCATTCCAGCCATCGTAAATAATTCTTCATGCGTTGGTCCTAAAACATAATTCTTCCCAAAACGATCCTTTAAGGCAAACATATTGTTACCAAATGCACTTCTTCTACCACTCTTTTCATAAACATCCTCTAAAATAAGTGAAGGCATTAATAACTCTTGTGCTCCCGTTTCATCCATTTCTTCACGAATAATGTTTTCAATCTTATGAAGTACCTTTTTGCCCATTGGCATAATCATATAAACTCCAGCACTACTCTTTTTAATCATCCCAGCTCTCGCTAGTAGATTTCCACTTCTTGAATCTTCATCCTTTACATCTTCTCTTAATGTATAAAAATAACTATTACTTAGTTTCATATTAATCTCTCCTCTTTCGAATCATATCATGTCGATGCACTTCAAATGGTATTTCTGTTCTTAACACTTTCATCGGGTTATTAGCCACCTCTATACAACAACCATCTTCATCCATCAAGTTCTTGATGGTGAAGCCCTCATTATTACAATTAGGCCCAAATACCTCTACCTCTTCTCCCAGTGAAAAGTGATTTCTTACTTCAATCGTAGCCATATGTGTATCACTATCATAATCCAACACATATGCAATATATTCTTGATGAGGCTTCGTTTTATTTAAATCATATAACTGTGCACTCACACTTGGACTTCCTTGGTAAAAACCGGTTGCTGTCGGTCGATTTTCAGCCTTAGCAAACTCTTTTTCATAATATGCAAACCGCTCTTCACTAAGCTTACCTTTTTCATAATATTCATCAATTAAGTTGCGATAAGTTTTAATTAAGACGGCTATATAATATGTTGATTTCATTCTCCCCTCTATTTTTAATGAAGCAATTCCTGCATCAATTAAATTTGGGATGAAACGTGCTGCCATCAAATCTTTACTGGACATTGAGAATGGATCATCTTCTTTTGAAATTAGTTTATCACCATCATATAAATGATAATTCCAGCGACAACTTTGGGCACATCCTCCTCGATTCGCATCACGATTCGTCATATGATTACTTAATGTACATCTTCCTGAATAAGAAATACACATTCCTCCATGAATAAATACCTCAAGGGGAATATCCGTATGATGACTTGTATCAACAATCTGATTTAGTGTACACTCACGAGCTAAAACGACACGATCCATCCCTTTAGACTTCCAATAATTAGCCGCCGCTGAATTGGTAGATGAATGTTGAGTTGATATATGTACTTCCAATTTGGGCGCATACTGTTTCGCACACATGGCAATATAGGGAGAAGCTACAATGATAGCACTCACTCCAATGCTTTCTAATGTGATTAAGTACTCCTTAAGTCCTACTAAATCATCATCATGTGGTAACATATTAACCGTTACATGAATACGTGCTCCATACTGCTTCGCAAAGATGACGCCTTCGGCAATATCATCAATATCAAAGTTGCTTGCACGACTTCTAAGCGAAAACTTCTTTCCTCCAATATACACGGCATCAGCCCCATAACGAATCGCTGTTTTTAAACGATGCAAATCTCCAGCCGGACTTAACAATTCAATTTTTTTCATAATTCCTCCTTAATCAGAGAAGTTTTCTGATAGAAGAAACCAGTATCAATATGATCCTCAAAATATTCCTTTTGATAATCTAAATAAATTTGGTGTGCATCCTCTTTCCCACTAAGAATTCCTTGATATAAATTTAGAGCTTCTATTACATAACTTGCATTATGAAATAAACCTTCTATTTTCAAATTAATTATTCCATTTTCAACTAATTTATTAACCTCTTCAAACGCAACTAATGTAAAGCCACTAAACACATGAGTTCCTAAATCATCTTCAATAATTGGCATTAAATCTTTTCTAGTAACTTCCTTTAAACTTAATGTTCTTTTCGCATTCACTTCATAATCAATTCCTAAATGATTAAAATAATTTGTTAATAGTTTTCTTTTTGAATGCATCATATTTAAACGTCCATGAATCGTGACCTCAACTTGATTTTCATTATGTCTACCTATTTCAATCATATCTGCTAAGGTAATCTCTTTACTAATACAAACCATCGAAATACCTTCATTTAAATAATAGGACACATCCATCGAATTAGTAATCAAAGTATCTGGATTATATATTAGCTTTGATGTCATGTCCAATTCATTTGCCATATATAACAGCGCTTCATCTCCAAAATAAATACCATCTACACCCACTGCTTTTAAAAATACTAACATTTCTTTTGCTCGTTTCAATTCTTCCTCACAAAACATTCGATTCATCAAAACATATAAATTCATATCCTGTCTTAAAGTGATTTCCCTTGCAAGTTTTATATCCTCTTCTGAAAAAGTACTTACAGGACGCGCAGAAAAAAACGGTAATCCCATGATAATACTATGGGCCCCTGCTTCTTTATATTTAACGATATCATCAATTTCATAAATTGACGCGATTAAATTTATCATAATACACCTCTTCATAACGTTCTTATTATATTATACTTTCCCTTATTTTAATAGATAAATTACATTTTTCGAAAGATAAGAAAATAGAATCTCACTAAAAGTGAAATTCTATCCGATTTAATCTTTTTTCTTTATGAACTTCAAAGCATGTTTAAACTTAATTGGATTTCCATACATAAGTGTTCCTCTACGATAAATCTTGGCAGCTCCATAGCCAACTACAATCGTTGAAGCAGCAAGAATACTTAATGAAATAATAATTTCTATCATAGATACACTTCCCATTGAAATCCTTACAAACATTGCCATAAAAGAACTAAAAGGAATAAAAGAAGCGACTTTTATTAAAATACCATCAATATCATTCATCCCATAAAAGGTTACAAAGAAAGCCACAATAAAGACGATTTGAATTGGTGTTGAACTACTATTAATATCTTCTACTTTTGATACTAGAGATCCTAGTGCACCAAAGATAAAGGAATAAAACAAATAACCAAGAATTCCAAATATCGCAAAACTAGCAACAACCGCTGTTGGAATATTAAATACCATATCCAACATATGATTCCATGATTCCACATTGATTTGGTACACTATAGCCGCACTGGCCCAAATCATCAATACCTGTAGCACACCTGCGGTTGCGGTTGCAAGCACCTTACCAAAAATAAGCGAATCACTTGTTGTCGAGGTAACTAATATCTCTACAGCACGATTACTTTTCTCACTAGCAACATTGCTTGCCACTAATTGACCATACATAATAATCATCATATAAATTACAAAGATTAAAATATAAGTATAAGCATAATTACTTACACCATCTTTCCCTAAGATAACTTCACTACTATTTATTTGTTGATTACTGATCGTTAGAATTTCTCCCGCATTGTATCCTTTTTTATTATATTCAGTCAATTGATAGTTTTGTGCCATCGCTTGATCAAACAACATCTTATCTTGGTTTACCATTGATGTATTATTAACTACATACTTGTAATCCATGAATGAAGTAACGATAAACCCCGCATCACACTGCTCATTTTTAATCTTCTTTTTTAGTTCCTTCTCGCTATCAACTACTTTAAACCTAGCATCTGGAAAAAACGCTTTTAAATATTCACTCTTACTTATAATCTTATCTCGATCATAAATAGCGTAACTCGTATTATTTTCCTTATTATCTCCTACATTAAATAAATTAATAACACGAGGTATCGACAAACCAACAATTGCTAAAGCACAAATAACAATCGTAGTAATTAAATAAGACTTATTTTTAAAGTAAGAAATTAATTCAAACTTAAATACGGTTAAGAATTGTCTCATGCTTCATCACCTGCCTTTGCCACAAAAATATCCGTGAGATTCGGTTCATAATCTGCAAATTTTGAAACAATAAGGTTCTTACTAATTAAGGCTTTCAAGAATGATTGCTTACTCTTTCCTTCTAGTAATTTTAAAACAACTGCTCTTGGTTTTAATTGATCAACTTCTACATATTCTTTAAATAATGTTTCACAAATAGTTTTCGTTTCAATTTCGTTTGTATCTTCAAACAATACTTCAATGCGATGATTCCCAAAATCTTTTTTAATATCATTTAAATTACCAGCCAATACAACTTCACCTTTATTTAAAATTGCAATCTCTTCACAAAATTCTTCAACATAATTCATTTGATGAGAAGAAAAAATAACCAAGCGTTGATCTTGAATACATTCCAACACAACATCTTTTAATATTTGTGAATTAACTGGGTCAAGTCCACTAAAAGGTTCATCTAATATTATAATTTGTGGCTCTTGAATCAAGGTTTGTGCTAATTGAATCTTCTGCTGATTTCCTTTTGATAAAGTATCAAGTCGTCGATTCTCGTATTCTTCAACCCCTAATTTCTTCAACCATTTACGCATACTAATAAGTGCATCCTTGCGCGTCATCCCTCGCAACATTCCTAAATAAACGAGTTGATCACTAACTTTCTTTTTAGGATATAACCCACGCTCTTCTGGTAAATAACCAATGTTGAAATCACTTGGAATAAATGGTTTCCCATCAATCGTAATACTACCTTCATCCGCCTTAAAAACATCCATCAAAATTCGAATTGTCGTTGTTTTTCCTGCTCCATTTCTCCCCAATAGACCAAGTGCTTTTCCACTTTCAATAGCAAATGAAATACCATGAAGAACTTCTACCTGTTCAAAACTTTTGTGTAAGTTGTTAACTTCTAGTCGCATATCTAAATTCCTTTCTATTTATGTTTCGTTATAATGATTGGTAATGCTTTCGGTATAATGTTAATTTCTACCTCTTTTAAACTACCGCCTGATTCTCCATCAAGTGTCCATGCGATTTCATTCTCGCTATGAACTAACATATGACTAGTTCTAAAGAAAGTCATAAATTTATCATTGAGTTCCTGTTTTAATAAAGCTGATACAATGATTTGTAAATCTAATGGATTTTGAGGACATTTTACTAATAATACTTCAAATTCACCATCATCTAAATTTGCATGTTTAGTATTATAAGCTTGCATTCCGCCAATAAATTTCGAGTTAGAAATTGAGCCAAAAATAAATTCATCTTCAACCACACCATCATCATATTCAATTTTCAATTGATAAGTTTTTATCTTTGTCAATTGGATCAAACCTTCTACAAAATAAGCTGCTCTTCCTAATAAGTTTTTATATTCCTGAGGAGTACTATAAGATACTTCTGTAAAGATTCCAAACGCGGCCACATAAGCAAAATAAGCTTGATTAAATTTCCCAATATCACTATGAAAAACATGGCCATCGATAATATTCTTTACTGCTTTATCAACATTTTTAGGTATCTTTAAAGTCGTTGCGAAATCATTCGTTGTTCCCATTGGAATATAACCAAAAGGTATTTCTACACCAATTTCCATCATTGCATTCACAATTTCATTTAGTGTTCCATCCCCTCCACAACTTACAAGTAGATTAAAATGATGTGCATGTTTCTTGATTAATTCTCCCCCATTGCCTTGATATTGTGTCGTGTAAACACAAACCTCATCCCCATTCTTTACAAATCCATCAACAATATTGAAAAGTTTACTTTTAGCAGCACCTTTCCCCGCATTTGGATTTATAATTAACAATATTCTTTTTTTCGTTTTAATCCCCTCTTTTCAGATGCAAGAAACAGCGATGAAATTACCATCGCTGTCTTTTGTTATTTCTCAAGTTTACTTTTATAAAAGCAACGATTTTCTAATGCAAATATTCTTTGAGTGAATTCACCTGGTTCTACGTGCTCAAATGCCTTCTCCATTGTATTCATGCGTGCATCCATATTATCAATAAAATATAATATTTCAGCCTCAGGAATCATTGGTAAGACAGGTGACCCATATTCATAGACACCATGATGCGATAAAATCATATGGCGAAGGAGGGTTACTTCTTCCCCTTCTACGTTTACCTGTTGTGCTACACTGGTAAGCTTTGCCTGCATAATTGATATATGTCCTAATAGTTTACCTTCTAATGTGTATTCAGTTATAACCGGACCTGATAACTCAACCAATTTACCTAAATCATGAACCAACACGCCACCAATTAACAAATCTTGATTCAACAATGGATATAAAGTACAAATATTCTTTGCCAATTCAATCATTCCTAATACATGTGTTGCAAGTCCACCAACGAAATCATGATGATTCTTACTAGCAGCAGGATATGCATAAAAATCTGTTTCATATTCATTAATCAATGCACGTACGACTGTTTTAATCTTATCATTTTGAATAGATTCAATATGTTCTTCAATTCTTTGTTTTAATACCGCTCTTGGAATCGGACTCGCTTTAATATAGTCTCTTAAGTCAACACTTGAGCGATCTAAAATATTCATTGACTGGATTCTAAACTGTAACTGTTTGTTATGTGATAATACATCACCATTTACTTCAACTAACATTCCCGCTTTATATATATTTAACATTTCTTCACTTACATTCCAAAACTTTGCATCCATCGTTCCACTTTTATCTTGTAAAACAAACGATAAATATGGAGCACCTTTATTCGTTACACCTCGGCTCACATTATGAAGCAACACCTTCACGCTTAATTTATCGCCATCAACAAATTCTTCAATTGTTTTCGTCATTTTCCCACTCCATCTCATCTATCTTACTACGGATACTCTCGCTTGAGAAACCCTTTAAGACACAATATTGTATCACTTTTGTCCGCAATACGCGACCTTTATATTTTCTTTGATAATTTCGACATGCTTTACTAATTGTCTTATCAAGTGCAAGTAACTCTTCTTCCTCATCGTCTGAAAAATCCAATCGATTAACAGCTTGCTTCGCAATTGAAGAATCAAAGCCATTATGAATGAGTTTTTCAATTATTACTTGTTTCTTCATTTTCTCTGATTTATCTTTAATTGTAGATTGTAACCGGGTTGCCATTTGTACTGCTAGTGATTCTTCATCACGAGGTCCCTGTTGGTTAAAACACTCTTCAATAGTTTCTTTATCAATTCCTTTACGCATTAAAGTCTTAACAATTTTATTATGACCTTGCGGATGGTCAAACATTAATTCTACTTTATTTAATGCATAAGCATAATCATTCAAATAACCTTTACCTTCAAGATCATTCAAAACACCTTCAATATCATTCTCTTCTAAACCACTTTGAATAATCATGTAGTCCTTCAATTCTTTTCTCGTACGATCCTTTATTCTTAACTTTCGAACACAAGAACGCATTGCATATAAAATTAATTCACGATGTTTAAATTCTTCCACCTGCATTCGATCTAATTTCATATCTCTGCGTATTTTATATTCAAAATAATCATCACTACTAATTAATATTTTAATTGGTTGATCTTCTTTATCATTTTCAACTGTAATCTTCATACAATCATCAACTGTTTTTATCTTCGTAATCGTATAAGCTTCTTCATAATCATCCATTGCTTGATAATATACACTCATCACTTTCGCATAAAAAACTTCACCATCATAAATACCTACTTTGCTATGTGCATTCTTTTTCATCGCAATTCGACTTTGTTCATCTAACTTAAAAAAGGCTTCTACTTTACTAGCAAATTCTTCCGGTGTTTTAAAATAATAACCACTTTCATTTTCAATAACCAATTCTTCTAATACTTCATCTGGTCGAGCGAATACTGGTAGTTCACATGCCATCGCTTCCATAAACGTCATTCCTTGAGTTTCAGATAATGATGCTGATACAAAGGCATCTGCCGCAAAATAATAATCCGTTATCTCATCTCGCGTCTTTTTATCCGTAAAGAAGACTTTATTCTCTAAATGAAGAGAAGCAACTAAGTCTTTCAACTCCTGAAGTTGAGGTCCACCTCCAACAATTAATAGTTTTACATTCTCACTGCTCACATATTTAAAACCCTCAATTGGAATTTCAATACTCTTCTCTTGAGCAACACGGCCAACATAAGCAATCACATGATCACTATCTTTCAAACCATAAGCCTTTCGAATTGCTTTCGTTTTCTCAACATCTTTATTACTTGGATCAAACTGTTTCAAGTTTAATCCCGTTGGAATTACATAAATAGGTGTTGTGACCTTATATTTTAATAAAGTTTCTTTTGTCTTTACGCTTGGCGCAATTACTGCTTGACAACTATCACCAACACTTCTTGATAAAGTACTAACAATTTTTTTATTAAAACGATCCAATTCATTAAGATCTAGAAAATTAATGTAATGAGTATAGTCTTCGTACATTGTATGATACGTAGATACAAGTGGAATATCTAAACTTTTCGCAACAACACGTCCAAAAATGCCAACTCCAAATTCAGTATGTACATGAATCACATCCAAATTCAGTTTACGAATTTCTTCCGCAGCACTAAAATGATATGGAGTTGATAGTTTATAACCATATAACCATTTTAATTCTAATCCAGGTAAGCGTAAAACATTTCCCTGCCATTCTTTACTAAGCAAAGATTTATGATTGGTAATCACAAAAACTTCATTACCATGATCTTCTAATAATTTCTGTAACGTTACAATGGATGATACAACCCCATTAATATCGGGCGTATAAGTATCCGAAAATAATCCTATTTTCATAAAACTTCCCCTTTATCAATTTCTTCATGATTCACTTTATCATATTTTTGTTCCAATTCATTCCATCTCTCTTTATCATATTTACGTTTTACCCACATAAACATACAACCGCCGATCATCAATATCAAATGGTAGGTAGAAAATCGCCATAGTATCATAGTTGAACTAGCCTGCATACCATTCATAATATGATTCGTTTGAAAGATAGCCGTAAAGACAACTTCTGTACCGCCGGTTGCTCCTGGTACTGGAAAGAATGTATTTGACATTGAGACAAATGATGAACATGCAATTACATCGATAAGTTTTGATATATGCATATCCGCATTAATTGCAATGCCAATCACATAAGGTAAAGAAAACCAAACCGTTAATCTTAATAAATTCAATAAGATTACTTTCACTATTAATTTCTTATTTTTCTTTAACTTATTTATCTCAATCGTGAATGAATTCAATTGAATTGTCCAATTTTGAATTGTTTTATTTTCATCTTTAACTAAGTGTAGTTTATGTAGTAACTTTACAATTAATGAACTTAATTTAACATATATTTTAGGAAACTTAGCCATTGTCCCTAATAATACGATAATCGTTGAATTAATCAAATAACCAATAAATACAAAGATAAATAATGCAGATTCATTCGTTAAATAATGAGTAAACCTTAATATAAATAAAACCGTTACATAAGCAATCATCGTTGCTTGATAAATTATAAAATCGGCCCATAATAAACTAGCGGCATCACTTGTTTTTATTCCTTGTTTTTTAAAGATATAAATCTGGGCAAATTGACCACCCGTAGAACTCGGTGTTATACCACTAAAGAAAGAACCAACAAAACCATTCACAACACCATCTCGAAATCGATAATTTTTATTAAAATTACGAGCAAGTACCGTTAAAATCCATCCGATTATAACAGTATAACCAATCCCCCAAGCAAGGATAATAATAAACCAATACCAAGAAACTTGTGTTAATAATGTCATAACTTCATCAAAGTTGTCTTTCAAAGCGAACCATAAAGCAAACATTGTTAAAAATATAATTAACAAAAAGTTTAATAAATAGTTCTTTGATAGTTTTTTCATACCTTAACTTCCTTCATATTATTTATTCGTTTTATCTAGTGCTTCTTTTTCTTTTAATGCCTTTTTAGCTTTTGCTTTATCAATGCGAATTTGTTTCTTCTTTTCTTTAATATCAATTAGTAAATGTTCCTCATATACTCGTGTATAAAATTCTTTCCAAATCTTCAGGACATTTTCTTTTCCATAATAAGTGGCAATATAGTCTGAATCATTGCGACAAGCTTCATAGAAACTACTATCATCTTTTAATCTCTTAATTTCCTCAATAAAATCTTCTACATTTTTACCCATTTGGTATTTTCCAAATAATATATTTTCGTATAGTTCTAAATTACGTAAAACTAAAGGTTTCTTTAAATTCACTGCTTCTAAAATAGCCATTGGAAATAGTTCATTAAAGGAAGGCATAAATAAAACATCTGATAAGTTATAAATATCATTCATTTCTGTGCGTTTTACAATTCCGATGAATTTAACATTTTCAGGTGGATTTTCAACTATTAATTTAAGTTCTTCATAACCATCCGTTATCATTCCAAAAGAAAAACCACCACTCCATACAAATGTTACATCCGGCATTTGTTTAGCGACTTCAATAAAATCTAATACACCTTTACGAGTTTGTACTTGACCTACTCCAATTACGACAAAAGCATCTTTCGCAATTCCATAGCGCTCTCTTATTGCATCTTTTTCCTTTTGTTCTTTTTCATAAAAATCTTCTTTTGACACATAATTTGGAATATAAACCATACGTTCTTTTTTAATTCCATATTTAGCTAAGTCTTTCATAAACATCGGATTTACGACAATTAAATAATCAGCCGAGTTATAAAATTCTATAACATACTTTTTAAACAGTTTAAATGCACCTTTCGGTAATTTGATACTTCCATCTAATGTATCTGGTAAGAAGTGACAATAACAAACATTCGCACTCTTACTTCCTCTTAATTTAAGATAATTCATTGGATCAAGTGTATGAACATGAAGAATATCAGCATCTTGATTATCATTGATGCGAACATCAAATATATCAGATGCTCCTTCTTTAATTAGTTTAACTTGTTCTAAATAAGCACTACCTACACCTTGACCATCTACTTTATCTGCACTTGATAACATATTGATTGAAATTTTATGTTCCAAAATAATACCTCCATTTTCAATTTTTCTATCTTATATAATAATATAACCATATATACGATTATGAATATTGAAAGATTTCATAAATATTTATTCAATTTATTATACCATATTCATTCACAACAAGAAACTAGTTCTCATATTACAAAATTGATATATTAATATCTTGTTGAATCCAGTTTAAAATATAATACATCCTTATTTTATATTAATAATAAATATAATTATATTCTTCATAATTTATATTCTTTCTTCATTATATAATATCTTCTTTCCCTATTAATTTAATCTATTTTTTATCCTATATTTTCTATATAAAATTCATGTGTAAATTCTTAAAAAATGTCTTGCATTAATATAAATAGTTTGGTATTATAAATAGGCGCTAAGAAAAAGCGTAGCAATATATGCGCCCATAGCTCAACTGGATAGAGCGTTTGACTACGGATCAAAAGGTTGTGGATTCGATTTCTGCTGGGCGCGCCATTTTCTAAATATTAATGTTCATCTTACATTTCGGGATGTAGCACAGCTTGGTAGTGCACCTGGTTTGGGACCAGGGGGTCACAGGTTCAAATCCTGCCATCCCGACCATTAATTTTAAAAACGGCTGGATAGCTTAGCTGGCTAGAGCATCCGGTTCATACCCGGAAGGTCGTGGGTTCGACTCCCTCTCCCGCCACCATTTTTATTATCAATATTGCTGGACCCTTAGCTCAGTTGGTTAGAGCATCCGGCTCATAACCGGTGGGTCGTAGGTTCGAGTCCTACAGGGTCCACCATTTTATAGGTGAAATTCAATAGGCGTACGTAATATGGAGGAATACCCAAGTGGTTGAAGGGTCCGGTCTTGAAAACCGGTAGGTCGGGAAACTGGCGCCTGGGTTCGAATCCCAGTTCCTCCGCCAATTTTATTTACTAGCAACATTGAAAACTTGTCGCGTTATACACATCGCGGGGTAGAGCAGTCTGGTAGCTCGTCGGGCTCATAACCCGGAGGCCGTTGGTTCAAATCCTTCCCCCGCAACCAAGTGGTTTCGTAGCTCAGTCGGTAGAGCAAGGGACTGAAAATCCCTGTGTCGTTGGTTCGATTCCGACCGGAACCACCATTCATTAAGAATAGTCATTAACCTTTTGGTTAGTGGCTTTTTTCTTGGTTCATACTATTGAAATCAAAAAAGCGTCTCACTATGAAGTGAAACGCTTTTTTTAAATTATTCGCTTAATGCGGTAGCATTCATGCGATCTGCCGTTGACATATTCGCAAGTTCAATTACTCTATTCATATCTAAACTCAATGCATTTGCTAATTTCTCACCATAATCATGATCAGCTAAGTAGCAATGAGCACTATGACGATATTTAATATTATCGGTTACTGGCATAATATTACGTGCTGTGTTATCAATTAATGCAGCTTTTTGTGAATCATCCATTAAACGATACAAGTCACCAGGTTGATAGAATACATCATCACTTGCCTCATCAGCAGGTTCATAATGATCCATTGCACCCATAAGTTCCAATGAAGGTTCACGGTACGCACTATCACCTTCCCAAATACCAAAGCTGTTAGGGTGATAACCCGTTGTTGAACCATAATTACCATCCACTCTCATTGCCCCGTCACGATGATAAGAATGAGTTTCTATCACTGGTTTGTTTACAGGAATTTGGCCACTATTAACACCTAAACGATAACGGTGTGCATCCCCATAAGCAAACAAACGACCTTGAAGTAGTTTATCTGGTGATAAACCAATACCAGGAACTTGGTCACTAGGATTAAAAGCAGCTTGTTCAACTTGTGCAAAATAATTTTCTGGATTACGATTTAATTCCAATTCTCCCACTTCAATTAACGGGAATTCTTTTTGACTCCATACTTTTGTAATATCAAATGGATTTTCTTTATAATTCTTAGCTTGTTCTTCACTCATAACTTGAATTTTCATTGTCCATTTAGGGAAATCTTTCTTTTCAATTGCATCATATAAATCGTGTTGAGAACTTTCACGATCCTTACCAACTAATACTTCAGCTTCTTGATCCGTTAAATTCTTAATTCCTTGTTGTGTTTTAAAATGGAACTTAACCCAAGTACGCTCTCCCTTTTCATTAATCATTGAGAACGTATGAGAACCAAATCCATGCATATGACGATAACCATCTGGAATACCACGATCCGACATTACGATTGTTACTTGATGTAATGCTTCTGGTAACATCGTCCAGAAATCCCAGTTATTTTGAGCTGATCGCATATTTGTTCTTGGATCACGTTTTACTGCATGATTTAAATCTGGGAATAACAAAGCATCACGAATAAAGAATACTGGAGTATTATTTCCAACTAAATCCCAATTTCCTTCTTCCGTATAAAATTTAATTGCGAATCCACGAATATCACGTTCAGCATCCGCAGCTCCTCGCTCACCTGCAACGGTTGAGAAACGTACAAACACTTCAGTTTTTTTACCTATTTCATTAAATAATTTTGCTTTCGTATATTTACTAATATCATGCGTAACTTTAAAAGTTCCAAAAGCTCCGGATCCTTTCGCATGCATTCTACGTTCAGGGATAACTTCACGATCAAAATGAGCTAATTTCTCCATAAACCATGGATCTTGTAACATCATTGGACCACGAGCACCTGCTGTTAATGAATTACGACTGTCACCTACGGGCGCACCAGAAACGGTTGTTAATTTTTTTTCTGAATCTTTCATAACTTGTCCTCCTGTTATTTTATTAATAGATAGAACCTGCATTTACGAATACTTAAAACACTCAATTCAACGAGTATATTAAATATAATTATAATGATAAAGTTTAATTATTCTCGACACCATTGTCATTCCTTTATCAAAGGTAATCTTAATGTATATGCTTTCTATCTTTTAATCAATTAAATGTAATAGTTTTCTATTACATTTAAATTATAATCTTTTCCCATTATTTTACAATTAAAATGCATACTAAAATACTACATCAATATAGTTTAAATATACGACTTTTTTACATCCATTGGTCAAAAAAAGATAGAAGTATTACGCTTCTACCTGTTTTTTAGCATCTCGATCTTTATTCTTTTTAATTACTTTTTGCCGAGAAAATTCTTCTCGTTCTTTCTCCTCTAACGCTTCACTAATATATTTAATAGTTTCCTGAAAGTCAGGAAGAACAATATTCTTTAAAGCATTGGCACGCTTAGCCGCTTTACGAATTGCATTTGCTAAACGATAAACACTATTTTCTACTTCTGCTAAGATAATCGTTAATTCTTTAACTTTCATAAAACATTGATACGCATAATCTAGTTTTGAATTAGCTCTCGCAAGCCCATAACATAAATGCATCGATTGTTTCTCATAACTGACCTTAGGAATATCAACTCCCATAACACTTCGATATGTAATCGATATCCCAGTATCAATTGGCACTGCATCAACTAAATCACTAATAACTCCTAGTGACATATTTGCTTCCTGTAAAGCCATATAAGCAACTGCATACGTATCGCTAATTTGATCACGAATTAACTTTACATCATCAAGTAAATCCATCATCTCACGAATTAAGATATTACGTTTCCGATCCATTAAATCATAACCCAATTTAGCCAAATCACTGCTTTTTTTAGTCGCGATTAGATTCCCTTTGGTTGGAAAGACTTGTTTACTCATGATGGATCATTGCTTGATAGTTCCGCAATAATCGGTGCTTCCTTCATATGGAAACGTTTCATGGCACGATCATGATCATAGTAAATATCTAAGACATCATCTTCCACACGATCAAGTTCACCTTTCGGTAACAGACTTAATAAATCCCAACCAAGATCAAGGGTTTCTTCAATACTACGATTGGTACTTGCCCCTTGCGATAGGAAATGTTCTTCAAATAAAGAACCAAAATTCATGAATTGTTTGTCATTATCACTTAATTCATCTTCACCGATTACACTTGCCAAAGAACGAGCATCTTGCACTCTTGCATAAGCTGCAAATAATTGGTTGGATACATCCGAGTGATCTTTTCTTGTATAACCTTCACCAATTCCATCCTTCATCAAACGTGATAAAGAAGGTAGTACACCAACTGGTGGATAAACACCCATTTGATTAAGATTACGGTCTAGAACAATTTGTCCTTCCGTAATATAACCTGTTAAATCTGGAATTGGATGAGTAATATCATCATTTGGCATTGTTAGAATTGGAATCTGTGTAACACTACCCTTTGCTCCGTGAATAATTCCTGCTCTTTCGTACAGAGAAGCCAAATCAGAATATAAATAACCAGGATATCCCTTACGGCCTGGAATTTCTCCCTTACTAGAAGAGAATTCACGAAGTGCTTCACAATATGATGTCATATCCGTTAAGATAACTAAGACATGCATATCATGTTCATAAGCTAAATATTCTGCCGCTGTTAATGCACATCTTGGTGTAAGTGTACGCTCAATAATTGGGTCATTAGACAAGTTTAAAAACATTACAACTCGCTCCATTACCCCAGCTTCTTCAAAGGAACGTTTAAAATAATCAGCAACATCATTTTTAACACCCATCGCCGCAAATACAATACAGAACTTGCCAGCATCTTCCCCGGTTAATTTAGCTTGTTTAACAATTTGAACTGCTAATTCATTATGAGGCATACCAGACCCAGAAAAGATAGGTAGTTTCTGTCCACGAATTAAAGTTGTTAAGGCATCAATGGAAGAAATACCAGTATTAATATAGTTACGAGGATAAACACGAGAAACGGGATTTAATGGTTGCCCATTTATATCAGCACGTTTTTGCGCATAAATCTCACCTAGTCCATCGATTGGTCTTCCTGAACCATTAAAAATTCTTCCTAGAATTTCTTTTGATAAAGGCAATTCCATCGGTCTTCCTAATAATGTTGTTTTTGTGTTTGTTAAAGAAACCCCACTCGTTCCTTCAAAAACCTGAATGATTGCCCTTTTACCTTCAATTTGGACAACTCTTCCCATTCGCTTTGAACCATCGCTCATTGCGATTTCTACAGTTTCTTCATTGCTTACTTTTTCAACATTATCAAGTACAATTAAGGGACCATTTATTTCATTTAATCCAATATATTGAAGAGCCATGTAAGCTACCTCCTCTTCTTAAGCAATTGTTTCAATTGCTTTATTTATCATACCAATGTAATCATCTAATTCTTCAATGTGATCATTGGACACTTCATATTTCATTTTCGTTACTTTATCAAATAAACCTAAATCAAGAACAAGCGATAAAGCTTTTCCTTTACTAATAACTTCTTTACTACGTTTATGTAGATGAAGAATAACTTCCATCATCTTTAACTGTTTAATTAATGGAACATAGGTATCATCTTTATGAAATGCATTTTGTTGAAGGAAACCAACCCGAATGACTTTTGCAGTTTCAATCACTAATTTCTGATCATCTGGCAATACATCTGAACCGATTAACTTAACAATTTCCATTAATTTTGTTTCTTCGGCTAAGATACTAGTCAACATTTGACGATCACGAATGAAACGAACATCAACATTCTTATTGTACCATTTCTCTAAATCAACCACATATTCGCTATAACTCTGTGTCCAGTTAATCGCAGCATAGTGTCGTGCATAAGCAAGTGCTTTATCAAGAGCCCAGAAACAGCGTACAAAACGTTTGGTGTTCTGCGTTACTGGTTCAGAGAAATCCGCACCTTGGGGTGACACTGCACCAATAATCGTTACCGAACCAATTGCATCATTGAGTGTTTCCATATATCCAGCACGCTCATAGAAAGCAGAAATACGTGATGGTAAATAAGCAGGAAATCCTTCTTCAGCCGGCATTTCTTCTAATCGACCACTGATTTCACGAAGTGCTTCCGCCCAGCGTGAAGTTGAATCGGCCATAATCGCGACATGATATCCCATATCACGATAATACTCAGCTAATGTTATTCCTGTATAGATACTAGCTTCACGTGCTGCTACTGGCATATTTGATGTATTGGCAATCAATACGGTACGATCCGTTAATGGTTTTTGTGATTTTGGATCAATTAACTCAGAAAACTCTTCTAAAACTTGAGTCATTTCATTTCCACGTTCACCACAACCAACATAAATAATAATATCGGCATCACACCACTTTGCAAGTTGATGCTGCGTCATCGTTTTACCAGTTCCAAATCCACCTGGAATAGCAGCGGTGCCACCTTTAGCGATTGGGAACAATGTATCAATTACTCTTTGACCAGTAATAAGCGGAACACTAATTGGCAAACGATTTTTAACTGGTCGCTCTTTTTTTATTGGCCATTTTTGACATAATGTTAATTCATGAAGAACTTGATCTTTATCTCTTAATGTAACAACACAATCATGAATATGATATTGTCCATTTTCTTTTACACTTTCAACAACACCACTAAGTGATGGCATTACCATACAGCGATGCTCAATTAAATCAGTTTCAGGAATACGGGCATAAATACTACCACCTTTTAATTCATCCCCAACTTTAACACAAATATTCACATCCCATAAAGCATCCACATCAAGTGGTTCTACATTACTTCCAGTTGCGATAAAAGCTCCTGATTCTTTCGCTATCTCTTTTAATGGACGTTCAATTCCATCAAAAATATTACGTAAGATTCCAGGCCCTAATGTAACCGAAATCGGTGCTCCACTAGCAAACACTGGTTCTCCAGGTGCAAGTGATGTTGTTGACTCATACACCTGAATTACTGTTGCTTCTTTTGAGATTGAAATTACTTCTCCCATTAATCTTTTATTTCCTACAAACACCATTTCCATCATCGAAAAGTCTCGGGCATTTTTCACCTTAACAACTGGTCCATTGATAGAATAAATTACATTTTCACTCACGCTTGTCACCTCACTTGCGCTAGTCATCCAAATCTACACTCATCTGTGAATGATCATAAAACCATGTTCTTTGATTTAACAATGCTGCATCCAAAGTTTCATCCATTACAATCCCTTTTTCACTATTTTCTAAACGAAATCCACCAATATGAATTTCTTTACTACTTAATACTTTACAACCAAGTTTGATTAAACAATCAAACTCTTTATTTAAGTTTAAATCTTCTTCTCGTATATAAAGAATACAATTTTCACAATTCATTGCATTCATAACTTCTTTAATTTTACGATCTAAATAAGCTTTATAATCATTACTCTTAACAAATTCAAGTAATCGCATGTTTGCTTCACTAAATATTTTATCGGCATATTCTTCACGCTTTGCGATTATCTTTTTATTATTTGTTGAAGAAATACGACTCATCGCAATTGCACTATCACTTTTAATTTCACTAAGTTCTTGTTCCATCATCATTTCCGCATTTGCTCTTGCTTCTTCTTCAATTTCATTTAAAGCATTTTTCTTAATATCTTCGACTTCCTTTAAAATTGCTTCTTCTTCTCTACCAGAAACAGTATTAATCTCTTGATCAAAAACATCTTCTATTTTATAATTTCGTTCCATCGCTTTCACCTCACAGTTTAACGCCAATTGCTTCACTGACATAACCATCTATTACTTCACCTATTTTAGCGGAGCCATGACGATCTGGTACTTCAACCAATAAAGGTTCTTTTCTTGTCAGTTTCAGTTCGGATATAACATCAGGACATAATTGAATTAATTTAGTCGTTATTAAAACAATCGCAATTTCTGGATTGTGCATTGCTTTTTCAAGCTGTTCTAGAAACTCATGACGTTCATGAACGACAATTCCTTCAACTCCGGTTAAACGAAATCCCATCTGTGTATCGATATTGTCACTGATCAGAAAAAATTTCATTGAAATTCCTTCTCTCTTACAGTTTCAACATAATGATTAAGATTGAAATAATCAAACCATAAATGGCAACACCTTCACCTAAGGCTACGAAGATCATTGATTTACCAAAGTTCTTTTCGTTTTCTGAGAAAGCACCAATTGCAGCAGGAGCCGCAGCCGCAACCGCAATACCTGCACCTAATGCAGATAGACCAGTTGATAAAGCAGCTGCCATAAAGCCTAAGCCTTGAGCAAGTGAACCAGTCATTTGATCAACAACGGCATTTGTACTAGCCGCAAATACATGAGCTCCATTTAATTGAAACACTAAAGTTCCTGCCAATACCGCAAAGAACATGCAAATATGTGCTACTAGACGATGTTTTGCACTTTTAGCTGATGTCTTTCCACGAAATACATTCACTAAAGGTAGTGAGATTAAGATAATTAATACTAGGGGTAATAATAATTCTAAAGTTGTTAACATAATGTTATCCTCCATTAAACGCTTGATTTCAAGCTTATAAATTCAATACCATTTCCCTCAAAATAACGAGAGAACATTTCATAAAATTCTAAACGTAAGACTTGTATACCAACAATCATACCTTCCAAACACATAACGAAGATATTACCGAATACTAACACAACAATACTACCGAAAGTACCCATCATATCAGCTAGTAAAACTACAACTAGCATCATACCTGCATGTGATAAGACGAATCCTCCTACTCTTAAATAAGAAATTGTGTTAGTTATATAAGAGAGACATACTTCGAATAATTCGAAGAAACTCTGCATGCAAAATGCTCCTACTCCATCAGGAAACATTTTTTTATGTTCAATTTTTGCTTCCAGTGGTTCTTTCATAAAGATTAAAAACAAAGGAAGTAAAATTAATAATATAACATATAAAGGTGAAAACAATTGAATGTTAGCACCAAGTTGTAACGCTGCACCACCAATTAAAGCAACATAGAATACTAAACCACTTAACCCATTTTGTGAGAATAATAATTCTCCGATATTTTTATGCTTAATTTGTAATCTTAAATTAATCAACATCGAACAAATAATTAAGATAGCTCCAATTGCAATCGCAATAATTAATAATGGCATAATCGCTTCAGAACTCAAAACTTCAATTGGTTTTTCACTTAAACCAAAAACCGTTTTATAAAGTGGATTTAATATTGTTTCATTACCAAATACAGATCCATAAACTGTCCCAAAGAAAGCCGATGAAATACCGATTCTAACACCAATTTCTCCAAGTTTCATATGTTTCCATTTAGATGCAATATAACCAACAAGGATTAATAACAATCCTTGTCCTAGATCACCAAACATCATACCGAATAAAATCGTATATGTTAAGGCAACAAAACTAGTTGGATCAATATCACGATAACCTGGCATTCCATACATTTCTACGAACATTGAGAATGGCCGGGCAAACCACCCATTCTTGAGTTTTGTAGGAGGTGTCAGGCGTTTATCAGAATCTGCCGGACGATCTTCTATCTCCACCCCTTCCAAATCGGCGAACATTTTCTTAACACTTTCAATATCGCTTTTAGCGACAAATCCAGTTATTGAAAAACGTTCTCCCAGGCAAAGTACATATCGTCGTGCCTCAAACGTTGTATTTAAGAAAAGTAGTTCCCCATACATCGTTTCAAAATCATTTTGACAACCAGTTCTTAATTCAACTAATTTTTCTTCAACATGAGTTAATTGAGCTTGATCATTTTTTATTTCTTCCGCAAGTAATTCTTTTGCTTTTTCAGGTGTTCCATGAACAAAATCAGGAATTCTGATTCTTTCAAAATATAAAGAAGAGAAGACATTATCGACTTCACCCTCATAGCGGTTTGTCGTAATATACATACACCAACTATAAGCTTTATCTTGTGAGAAAGATTTAAATACAAAAGGATGATTTTCATAATATTTAAGTTTATTCACACTATCAAGTGGTAAACGACCAAAACGAACTTTAATATAACGACAAGAAAATAAATCATCAAAGTCAACATCCAATGCTTCAACATTTCTTAGTTGAATTAACGCATCTTGACTCTCTTGAATAATCTTAGTCAATTCGTCTTTAACACTTTTAATGTTATTAAATTTTGTATAAGTATCCTCAATATAATTCTTACACTTATTTAAATCATATTCTTGATCCTTTACCTCTTTTGAAGCAATTTTCATTTCCATTTGTGATGTTACCTCTTTAAAACGATTCAACACTTCAACATATGGATTTTCTTGAGTAAGGGTCGTAAGACCTCCAACTCGATCTGCAATTCTTGATGCTTCGATAGGGTGAATATTATCCATCTCAATAAAACGTAACAACACATCATTTAGATGTGTCAAATCCGATAAGATATTCACAAGTCGCATTTTCGCAATTGCCATATCTAAGCGCCTCCTTTCGTGTATATCAACATTTTAGAAATATTCTCAACTGGTACCTTATAACGTACTCCTTCAATAATTGTAATTAAATTATTTACTTCAATTGATAACAATACTAAATAAACCGTAAAAACAAGTGGTGCATTATTTGAAAATCGCATATAGCGATTTGACAAATTATATTTAATTCGTTCACAATCATATTCTATAAAAACAAATTCTTTTTCATCAAAATAGAAATGATAAGGACTATCCGCTAACAACTGTAAGAAAACATCACTATTAGGTGCTGCCATTAACGTTTCCATAAATCTTTGTGAGAAACGATCTTCAATTTTTGTAAGCGAATCTCGCATTGGTTCAATCTCTTGGGTAAAGAATTTTTTAAAACGATAAATACGATTAATATTTTCTAGTTCGATTTGCGTATTTAAGATTGTTTTTAATTCTTTCTTAATACTACCTTTAAAGTTCTTATCAATAGCATTTCTCAGTTCCACATAATAATAATTACGCAGGGCTAAATCACATGCTGTATAATCAATAATCTTTCCATCAACTGGAGCAAATGGTTTAATAACTAAATCAAACCCAGTTCCCTTTAAAACGGTTAACATTTCATTAAAGTTTTTTGTCTGATGTAACTTCATTAAATCAAAGGAAGTAAACTTGTTTAAATATAATGGAACATCTTGAGCAAACTCTTCGTATAAATCAGAATTTAATAATCTTATTTGATTTAAAATTTGTTCACTTTCTTCCGGAATAATGAAACTACTATAGAAAGAAGCGTGAGCCGTTCCTGCAAAACGTACTAAACGCATCGTTTTTTCAAAGATATAACGATGCATTAAATTCTCTAATTGACCTCGATGTAAGGTTGTCTCATGGACATCACTTAAGACTTCTGCATAATCAGTTTCATTTTTTAAGTAATATGCTATTTCACTCACTGATTTCTTACGTAATAATTCTTCGTAATTTTGCTGTTTTAGCATCCGCCCATACATTGCTTTTGCCTTACTTGCTAGCGCACCAGTCGCAAAATCCATAACGATAACACCTCACTTTCATTTAAAAGCATTTTATGCTTCAATACAATTTTTAATAATCGAAGCAATCCATTCTTCTTTATTCTTAACATATGTTTCTTCTAATGCTTTTTCATGTTTATCATATGAATCTTGTTGTTGCTTTTCTTCTTGTTGAAGAGTAGCTTCTAATGCTTTTCGATTTTCTTCAACTTTATGCTTAAATTCTTCTTGATATTTCTTTTCTACATCTTTTCTTTTTTCATTAATTAGGGATTGAATATTGTATTTTTCATTCCGTGCTTCTTCTACTCGCAAACGAGCTTCTTTATCTGCTTCAATGACACTACGAATCAAGTTCTCCAAAGTAATCCCTCCTTCTTTTTTTGCTTATAATATTATTGTTTGACCTAAAATAATTTATAACCAGATATTAGTATAGTCTCTTCGTCTTATTTGTCAATCATTTCTATTTACAATCTTTTTAATTTTTATTTATACGATAATTTTATTACAATTTAAAGACCTTTATAATATACGTCAACTGGATTATTACTTAAAATAAAGTGCTTATTTTTTAAATAAGATAAATGTTCTAGTTCCTTATCATCCGGGAATAATAATTCACATGCACATAACATTAATTGATAATGGCCAAGTTTTTTTCCTTGATATTTTACATCTCCTAATAGAGGATGATGAATATATGCAAGCGATGATCTTATTTGATGGCTCTTACCGCTTTGTAAATCGACTTCTAGAAGCGAAACGTCTTCCTTATAATCTAATACTCGATAAGCGGTAATAACTTCCTTATAGCCTAGTAAGCTGGTTTCAGAGATGTCCGCAATATTTCCATCTTGTTTCTGATGATAAAAAACTAATAAATCACTCTGCTTCATCATCTTTCCACTTACAATACAGTGATAATATTTCTTAATTAAATGTTTCTTTAATAAAACATTAATCAATCTTAATGTTTTCGCATTTTTTGCCGCAATAACAATACCCGAAGTATTACGATCCAAGCGATTCGTTAAAGATGGGGCAAAACTTAATTCACTTGCGGGATCAAAACTATTTTGATTATATAAATAGTGTTTAATACGATCGATTAAAGTATCATGATCATCACTTTCATCGCTGTGACATAATAAACCAGCTTCTTTATTCACAAGTAATAAATTCTCATCTTCATAAACAATATCAATACTACTTTTTGATTCTAAGAAATCAAGATTAACTTCTCCTTCAAAAAACTCTTCCGCAATATAACATTGTAATGTATCACCAACTTGTAATCTTTGAGATATAAAACATCTTTGTTTGTTTACTTTAATCTTTTTATTCCTAATGTATTTATACATTAAACTTGTTGGTAAGTTTTTTAGACTCTTTGTAAGAAACTTATCAACGCGTTGATCACTATCATTTTCATTTACTACTAATTCGCGCATATATGTGCTCCCATCTGTTTTTAAGATATTCCTATTATACTCTCAATCTCGCCTTTTTTAACAAATAATTAAGGAAATTGAAGATTATTTTCGGTATTAAAAAAGCCAATCAGTTGATTGACTTAATTATCATGTGATGCTTCGGTTGGTATTTCTTGTTTTGCTTTTAAAATTGCTTTTACTTTCGTAATTCGATTACCATCCATTCCGATTACTTCAAAACATACTTGTTCTTCATCTAATTTAGGATGATCTTTTAAGGCAGGAATAAAACCTAACATATCTAATAAATAACCATTAATCGTATCATGTTCTTCATTTGATAGAGATAAA
>JAVWEY010000014.1:0-35830 GCA_036641395.1 Erysipelotrichaceae bacterium | reverse complement strand
AAGTTGTGGAGTTGTAATCAACCGTGATTACAACTCTAGTATCAATATTCGAAACGAAGGTATGCGATTAGTTTCGGCATAACCTTAATCATATAAAACCGTGGGACACACGGGGTTAGCTTGGTTAGCCTTATCGAACAAGAAGCCCCCACTTCAATGCGTTATCACTCGCATAAGTGGTGGGAGTATGTCACGTGTTTAGTGCTACAATAGATGCAAGAAATGATAGGAGTTACTATGAAAATAAATGAGAAAAGATTATATGAACATATAATAGAACTAGCAAAAATTGGTCAAAATGAAGATCTATCAATTACTCGTTTTCCTTATACTGGTGTTGAAGAAGCAGCAAAACAATGTATTATCACATATATGAAAGAAGCTGGTTTAGAAGTAAGAGTGGATGCAGTTGGAAATATTATTGGCTGTAAAGAAGGAAATAATAAAGATGCTCCGATTATTGTATGTGGATCGCACTTTGATAGTGTAAAAGAAGGCGGCATGTTTGATGGTTGTTTTGGTATTTTAAGTTGTATTGAAGTATTACAAACAATGAATGAAAATAACATTACATTAAATCAAAGCGTTGAAGTAATTGGGTTTAAAGATGAAGAAGGAAATCGTTTTAATTATGGAATGATTGGCAGTCGTGCTATAAATGGTTTATTAAAAGAAGAAGATTTAATGAGTGAAGATCAAGATCATGTTACGATTCGTGAAGCAGCGAAAAAATATAACTATGATATTGATAATTTTGCTACTTGTGTTTATAAAAATAAGATTCAAGTTTTTATTGAATTACATATTGAACAAGGAAAAGTATTAGAACAAAGACAAATGCCAATTGGAATTGTAGAAGGAATTGCTGGTTTAAAGCGCTATATTATTACCATCCATGGGGAAAGCGGACACTCTGGGGCCACACCGATGGTTGGTAGAATCGATCCAGTGCAAGCGATGAGTAAGATGATTCAATTAATCAATGAAAAGATTATGAAGTATGAAAATGCAGTTGCTACAGTAGGTGAAATCCATACCTATCCGGGTGCTTGTAACATTATATGCGATCATGTTTGTTTTTCTCTTGATGTAAGAAGTATGAAAGAACAAGATTTAATTCACTATGTTGAAGAAATAAAGTTATTGATAAAAGAAGTAGAGAAACAAGGTTTTATGATTAGTATGGAACAAACACAAGATATTGCTCCTTGTAGTTGCGATGAAAAGTATCAAGCAAAATGGAAAGAAGTTTTTAAAGAATTAAATTATGTTCCGAATACATTAATGAGTGGGGCGGGGCATGATGCAATGAGCTTTTCATCAACGTGTCCAATTACAATGTTATTTATTCGAAGTCAAAATGGAAGATCACATTGTAAGGAGGAATATTCATCAATTCAGGATTGTGGAATTGGTACACAAGCACTTTTTAACTTTCTGGTGAAATTTTAGCTAAATGGTTGTTATTTCCTCTTTTCAAAATGATTACAATCTGATATAATTTGACGGTTGATATCATCATATAACGTCTGAATATGGCAGACAGTCTCTACTTTTCACCGCAAATGAAAAACTATGATGAATAATATTTCATCTTCGTGACGATATCACACTTTAAGAGGAGGAAATATATGAATAAAATTGCTCAATTTTTTAAATTTGAAGAACGTAAAACAAATTTAAAAACTGAAATTGTAGCAGGTCTTACAACTTTTATGACGATGGCTTATGTCTTAGTTGTTCAACCTAGTGCAATTGTCGGATTTGGTAACACGCCTAGTATGATCGATATTAATGGGGTTTTAATCTCAAAAGAAGCCATTGTTGTCGTATGTGCAATTGTTAGTGCATTGATTACATTCTTTATGGCATTATATGCTAACTTACCGTTTGCTCTTGCAACTGGTATGGGAAGCAACTTCATGTTTGGTGCTTTACTACAAGCTGGAGAATTAAGCTTTGGTTCCATTATGTCAATGGTTTTAATTTCAGGATTAGTTTTCTTAGCATTATCTATATTTGGAGTTCGTGATTTAATTGTAAGGATGATTCCAAAGAATATAAAAATAGCGATTGGAACAGCAATTGGTTTCTTTATCGCTTACTTAGGCTTTAAAAATACCGGAATTGGTAACTTTACGAATGGTATTGGGATGGGTGATTTTACTCAACCAGCGGTTATTCTTGCGATTGTAGGATTAATTATTATTGCGGTATTAACTGCTTATAAAGTAAAAGGAGCAATTCTTTATGGAATCGTTGCGATTACCATTTTAGGAATTCCTTTTGGAGTTACACAAGTACCTACACAATTCTTTAAAATTCCAGAATTTGCGGAAGTTGGTAATGTAGTAATGAACTTTGATTTTGCTCATGTAGCAACATTTGAAGGTGTTATCTTAATGTTCATTGCCTTTGTTGGTGATTTCTTTTCAACACTTGGAACGGTTTTGGGTGTTGGTGGAAAAGCAAAAATGTTAGATGAAGATGGTAATCTACCAGGAATTGAACGTCCTTTCTTAGTTGATGCCGTAGGAACATGTGTAGGAGCATGTACTGGTAATACAACAATTACAACATTTGTTGAATCAAGTGCTGGAGTTGAAGCGGGAGGAAGAACCGGCTTTACAAGTATCGTAGTTGGTATTTGTTTCTTATGCATGGTGTTCTTATCACCACTTGTATTAATGATTCCTAATGCAGCAACTGGTCCTGCATTAATCTTTGTTGGTTTCTTAATGATCCAAGACTTTAGAAATATTAACTTTGATGATTTCAGTGAAGCATTTGGTCCATTTGTAATGATTATGTTTACCATCTTTACCGGATCAATCGCAAGTGGTATCTCTGCTGGTATCGTTGCTTATGTATTAATTAAAACATGCACAGGTAAATATAAAGAAGTACATCCTGCTATGTATATCCTAGCAATACCTTTAGTATTATATTTCATATTTAGTTAAGAAGAGGGCTTATGCCCTTTTTCAAAAGGAGGAAAACATATGAGAATCGAACCTCAAGATAAACAACGATTATTAAAAGTAGCTTATGGAGCTGAAAAAAGTGATTTATTAATTAAAAATGCACAACTTGTAAATGTGATTACCGGTGAAATCTATCCAGTTAATGTATTTGTATGTGGTAATACAATTGCCCATGTGGAATATAAAGATTTAACAATCAATTTAGATCAAGCAAAACAAGTAATTGATGCGAATGGTAAATATTTAATTCCAGGTTTAATCGATGCCCATATTCATATTGAAAGTTCAATGATGACACCTCGCAATTTTGCGAAGGCAGTCTTAGTGAGCGGCACGACAACGGTTGTAACCGATCCTCATGAAATTGGTAATGTTTATGGTGTAGAAGGGGTTAAATACATGCATGATAATGCCGATGGTTTACCAATGCGCCAATATATTGATATTCCAAGTTGTGTTCCAAGTGTTCCTGGTAAAGAGAATGCTGGTGCTGATTTTCTAGCAGAACAGATTGAAGAATTAGCATCGCTTCCTCGTGTTATCGGACTTGCGGAAGTTATGGATTATTTAGCCGTGATTCATGGAGAACAAAGAATGATGGATATCTTACAAGTAGCCCGTGATAAAGGTATCTATATTCAAGGTCATGCGCCTTTCTTATTTAATCGTGATTTATCTGCTTATATTTGTGGAGGACCTACCACTTGTCATGAATCAAGAAGTGCTCAAGAAGGCATTGAAAAACTACGCAATGGTATGTTTGTTGATTCTCGTGATAGTTCAATCACAAAAAACGTTGCAGATATTTGGGAAGGTGTAAAACATTGTCGTTATTTTGATCATTTATGTTTCTGTACTGATGATCGTGAAGCTGATGAGATTTTACATTTAGGTCATATGAATGATGTTGTTCGTAATGCGATTAAGCATGGTATGAATGAAATTGATGCGATTAAGAGTGCTACTTTAAATACCGCAAGGGAAATTAAAGCAGAGAACTTAGGAGCAATTGCACCTGGTTATATTGCGGATATGTTATTAGTTGATGATTTAAAACAACTAAAACCAAGTCATGTTTTCTTTGAAGGAAATTTAGTTGCGCAAGATGGTGTATTATTAACTAAAATTGAAGATAAAACATATGAGATTGAAACTCGTAATTCAGTTCATATTAAAGAATTATCGGTTGAAGACTTTAAGATTAAAGCACCAATTCAAAATGGTACAATAAAAGTTAATCTTATGAAATATGAGAATCTTTTATTCTCATCTACGGATGCAGTTTGTGAAGAAATACCAGTGAAAGACGGTTATTTAGATATCTCTGGTGATTCAGATTTAAAATTCGTAGCGGTTGTAAATCGTTATGTTGGTAATAATAACATTGCCCTTGGTTTAGTTCGTGGTTTTGGAACAAATTGTGGAGCACTTGTATCTACCGTATCACATGACTCTCATAATCTTACAGTAGTTTATGATACGGCAGAGAATGCATTAATTGCTGCCAATGAAATAAAACGCGTAGGCGGTGGCATGTGTGCGGTTAAGGATCATGAAATACTTCATACCTTAGAATTAGGACTTGCTGGATTAATTTCACTAAAACCAGCAGAAACATTAGCCATTGATAATAGCCAAATGAAGAAAGCAATCAATGCCCTTGGTTTGATTGAATTAGAGAATCCATTACTACGCATTGTAACACTTGCTTTACCAGTCGTACCAAATGCGAAGATGTCGGATTTAGGTTTAATTGATGTAAGTACTAAAAATATAATTCCATTATTTGCATAAGATAGATAAATTCAAGTTTATTGAGCAGTTGTTCTTTATAAAACAACTGCTTTTTTCATTTATCTATGTATATCTTTATTTTACTTAACAAAAGTTCTTATTTGTATTCAAAGCAAAAGAAAAAGTCCGTAGAACAAGGTTCTATGGACTTTACTTATCTATTCCCATTCAATGGTTGCACAAGGTTTAGGAGATAAATCATAACATACACGATTTACATTTTTAACTTCTTTTAAGATACGATCCGTAATCTTTAATAAGATTGGCCAATCAATGGTTTCGATGGTAGCACTCATCGCATCAATTGTATTAACTGCTCTTAAGATAACTGGGTATTCAAAACAACGAGCATTATCTTTTACACCAACGGATTTAAAATCAGGGACAACGGTGAAATATTGCCATACTTTTTGATCAAGACCAGCAATCTCGAATTCTTCTCTTAAAATAGCATCGGATTCACGTACTGCTTCCAGTCTTTCTTTTGTGATAGCACCAAGGCAGCGAACACCTAAGCCAGGACCTGGGAAGGGTTGACGATAAACCATATCATGAGGTAAACCTAATTCTACACCACAGGCTCTTACTTCATCTTTGAATAACTGACGAAGTGGCTCAATTAATTGAAATTGCATATCTTCAGGAAGACCACCAACGTTATGATGAGATTTTACGACTTTTGCGGTTTTTGTACCACTCTCAACAATATCTGGATAAATGGTACCTTGTGCTAAGTAATCAATGCCCTCTAATTTTCTAGCTTCTTCTTCAAAGACACGAATAAATTCAGCACCGATGATTTTACGTTTTGTTTCCGGTTCACTAACATTTGTAAGTTTCGTTAAAAAACGATCGGTTGCATCGACATAAACTAAGTTAGCTTTCATTTGATTCTTAAATACTTCAATGACACTCTCTGATTCACCTTTTCTCATTAATCCATGATTGACATGAACACATACTAATTGTGAACCAATTGCTTTAAGTAACAAAGCAGCAACAACACTAGAATCAACTCCACCGGATAAAGCTAATAGAATCTTATGATCTTTTACTTGATCTTGAATTAATTCGATTTGATCAGCGATAAAATTCTTCATATTCCAATTTGCTTCTGCTTTACATGTTTCAAATACAAAAGTTTTTAATTCTTCTTGGTTGGGCCATTTATCTAATTTAGGACATTTTGCTAAGCTATGATCAATCGCAATCATTGGATAATTTGCATTATAAATATCGGGATTAATATCAATATCTTTTCCATCAACATGACGATAACTTCCACCATTTAAGATAATACCTTTTACATTTGATAAACTATTTAATGCGTCTAATGAAATATCATGAGGATAAATTTCTGAGTAAACACCTAAACTACGAATTTCTCTTGCGAGGGTTGTGTTTTCATCACTACCTAAATCTAATATTACAATCATGTCTTGTTTCATATTGATCTCCTCTTCTTTTCTATATAAATACAGTATTAGTTTATCACAATATTAACTTTTTTCATAAAAAAATTGACAAATGATGAATTGAGTGCAAAAATAACTAAGGACAAAAAAATAGGTAGGTGAGGCTACCATAAGGATACGGACTACTGCCGCGAAGGAGTGGAGACACTTCGAGAAGGTTTGAAAAGTTTACATCGACAACAAGGTGTAGAATAATGTAGTTTCATTGCCTTATGATGCTAAAGCTTGAACGTTTAATATATTACTTCTTTTAGTAAGCCATGTTTAAGCCAATCTCACGCCTTTATGTGAGATTTTTTTATTTTTTGTCAATTGCAATTCATAAGAAAAGAGGTGGCACAAGATGGATGATTTACCATCGCGAAGTAGCATTGATGTAGTATTAGTCGATATTGTAAGGGTAGAAAACGATGAACTTAATCATCTGTTTTTGTGATGCCATTCATTTAACAAATAAATAGTATGCTTTACGCTAATCATCTGATATTACATCCTGATTTAATCAAGGAGGTAAGAAAATGATGAATCGAAATCGTAGTAAGAATCAAAAGATTAAGGAAATACAAAACAAGGAAAAAGAAAGACTTTTAAATGCATCACTTGTAAGTGATGAAATGATATATACAAAATATCATACTAGTAATCATGGAATTGATCAAAAAAGTATTATCGATGAAAACAAAGAAGAATATGGAGTAAATATCATTACCAAATATGCAACACCATCCATAATAAAACGAATAATGAAAGCATTTATCAATCCTTTTACGATTATTCTATTTGTTTTAGCATTGGTATCTTATATAAGTGATGTTACCATGGCACCAAAAGGGGAAGAAAATCCGATTACCGTTTTAATCATTATCGTTATGGTACTTATCAGTGGACTTTTACGTTTTATTCAAGAAGCAAAGAGTAATCGTGCAGCAGAAAAATTAAGTGAAATGGTTGAAACAACAACCTGTGTGCAGCGTAATCATCAGTTAATGGAAATTCCATTAGATGAAGTTGTTGTAGGTGATATGATTCATTTATCGGCAGGCGATCTTATTCCTGCAGATGTAAGAATTGTCTTTGCGAAAGACTTATTTATTTCTCAGTCTTCACTTAGTGGTGAAAGTGAACCAATTGAAAAAAACAGTGAAATAAGGATCAAAGAAAATTCGATTAGTGATCAAAGCAATCTTGCTTTTATGGGTTCAAATGTAATTAGTGGAAGTGGAAAAGCGATTGTTATTGTGGTTGGAGATCATACATTATTTGGTCAAATTGCATCAAAATTAAATGAAAAGGAACAACCTACAAGTTTTGAATATGGAGTCAATGATGTTTCATTTGTTTTAATTCGCTTTATGTTAATCATGGTTCCAATTGTATTCTTTGTGAATGGTTTAACCAAAGGCGATTGGCTTGAGGCTTTTCTATTTGCAATTAGTATTGCAGTTGGTTTAACCCCAGAAATGTTACCAATGATTGTTAGTAGTTGTCTCTCAAAAGGGGCAATGAGCCTTGCTAAGAAAAAAACGATTGTTAAGAAAGTCAATTCCATTCAAAATATCGGAGCAATGGATATTCTATGTACTGATAAAACCGGAACATTAACACAAGATTGTGTTGTCTTAGAATATCACTTAGATGTGAGTGGAAACAGTGATCCTCGGGTTTTACGTCATGCCTTTTTAAATAGTTATTATCAAACTGGTTTAAAGAACTTAATGGATAAATCAATCATTGAAAAGACGTTTGAATATAGTGTAAATGAACCTGTTTTAAAAGATATTGATCAATTATTTACGAAAGTAGATGAAATTCCTTTCGATTTTCAAAGAAAAAGAATGAGTGTCGTTGTGAAAGATAAAGCAGGTAAAACCCAAATGATCACCAAAGGTGCGATTGAAGAAATTATATCGATTTGTAGTGATGTAGAATATCATGGGAAAGTTATGAAACTTACAAAATCAATTATTGAGGAAATAATGAATACCGTAGGAAATTATAATGAACAAGGAATGCGGGTAATTGGGGTTGCCCAGAAGAGTAATCCTCATGATGTAGAAACATTTTCACTAGTTGATGAAGCAGATATGGTATTAATGGGTTATCTAACGTTTCTTGATCCACCGAAAGCATCAACAAAAAAAGCAATTCAAGGCTTGTTTGATTTAGGTGTAGATGTAAAGATATTAACTGGTGATAATGCGACTGTAACCAAAGCGATTGCGACTCAAGTAGGACTTTCTTCAAAGAATATTCTTCAAGGTAATGATATTGAACTTATGAGTGATAAAGAACTGAGTGAAAAAGTAGAATCAACGCATGTCTTTGCGAAATTATCTCCAGATCAAAAGAGTCGAGTAGTAAAACAAATACGTGATAATGGCCATGTCGTTGGTTATATGGGAGATGGTATAAATGATGCCCCTGCACTTAAAATATCAGATGTAGGAATTAGTGTTGATACAGCCGTTGATATTGCGAAAGAAGCAGCCGATATTATTTTATTAGAAAAGGATTTAAATGTATTAAAAGATGGTATTGTTGAAGGCCGTAAAACCTATGCCAATATGATTAAATATATCAAGATGACGGCAAGTAGTAACTTTGGTAATATGTTCAGTGTTTTAATCGCAAGTGCGATGTTGCCTTTTCTACCAATGATGCCAATTCAATTAATCTTATTAAATCTTATCTATGATTTAAGTTGTGTTGCGATTCCATGGGATCATGTAGATGAGGAATTTATTAAAGAACCAAAAGCATGGAATGCCAAGAGCGTTGGAAAGTTTATGCTATGGATTGGACCTACTTCGAGTGTCTTTGATATTATGACTTACCTAATCATGTTCTTTGTGATATGTCCTCAAGTATTTCATGGTAGTTATGAAACACTGGATGCTACTTCTAAATTAGGCTTTATGATGTTATTTCAAACAGGCTGGTTCATTGAATCAATGTGGTCACAAACGCTTGTGATTCATATGATACGAAGTGAAAAGATTCCTTTTCTTCAATCAAGAGCAAGTGCACCACTTACATGTATGACATGTCTTGGCATTATTGTTCTAACAATTATTCCTTATACTCCATTTGCATCTTATTTTAATTTAATCGCACCACCACTTATTTATTTTGCTTATTTGTTTGTGATTATTGTACTTTATATTTGTTTGGCAACTTTAATCAAGAAATTATATATTAAGAAATATGGAGAATTATTATAGAAATAGTATAAAACAAGATTCATAAGGCATCCTTAAGTTGAGGTGACTTTATGAATCTTAATTTTTGTCATGAAGATAACGTAATATTATTGAATCAATTATTATATGTTAAAGATAACTTTGATGTAATAAACAAAGAATGTCGAGTAGAAGATTATATTTTTAATTTCTATTTTATTGATGGTTTTGTGAAAGATGATATTATGGAGAGAATTATGTCATTTATACTAAAACAAACCATTGATTCATTAAGACAACAAGAAAATGCTCAAATGTTTTGCAATCATTTGATTCCTTATGTTGAAGTAGAGGTCTTAAAAGATGTTGATGAAATTATAACGAAAGTATTATCCGGATCAATTGCAATTGTTGTTGGTAATTTTAATCAGGTTATTATGGTCGATGCAAGAACTTATCCAACTAGAGGAATGAGTGAGCCAGAAGATGATAAGGTATTAAGAGGAAGTCGCGATGGTTTTGTCGAAACAATTATTTTTAATACGGCTTTGATTCGTCGAAGAATTCGTAATTCACATTTAAGAATGGAATATCATAGTGTTGGGAAACTGAGTAAAACTGATATTGTATTAGCTTATTTGGATACAAAAGTTGATCACACTTTATTAAACATCATCCAACAGCGGTTAAAACAGATTGATGTAAATGCCTTAAGTATGGGCCAAGAGAGTTTGTGTGAGGCGTTGGTGGATCATAAATGGTATAATCCTTTTCCTAAAGTACGCTATAGTGAGCGACCGGATAGTGCTGCTAGTAATATATTAGAAGGGAAGATTATTTTAATCATTGATAATTCTCCTTCTATTATTATATTGCCGACAACTTTTTTTGATTTTGTCCAAGAAGCACAGGATTATTATTTACCTCCACTTACGGGTACTTATATGCGTTTGGTACGTATTTTAGTTTTTATATTAACGTTATTTATAACACCAATTTGGTATTTATTAAATAGTAACCCAGATTTATTACCATCGTTTTTAACTTTTATTCTAATTGAAGATAATGGAAAGGTAAGTATTATTTATCAGTTTCTAATCCTTGAATTTGGTATTGATGCCTTAAAAATGGCATCGTTAAATACCCCTAGTTCTTTAAATAGTTCCTTTAGTATTATCGGTGCATTAATCCTTGGTGATTTTGCAGTAGGGGCTGGTTGGTTTGCCCCAGAAGTTATTTTGTATATGGCATTTGTTGCTTTAGCAAATTTTACTCAACCAAGTTATGAATTAGGTTATGCAATTAAATTTATGCGTGTCTTATTTTTAATCATGATTTCTTTATTTAATAAAGTTGGCTTTGTAATTACGCTTATCTTTCTAGGATTTCTTCTTTATCAAAATAAAACAATTTCTAAAACAAGTTATTTATATCCTTTATTACCTTTTAATGCACATGATTTTAAGATGATTTTTATAAGAGAAAAATTGAATAACAATTCTAAAAAAGATTCGAAACTTTAACTTTTCTTATGTTATAATATGTATATTGTAGGTGATTTTATGAAATCTGTTTTAATCCGTGTTGAATTTTCATTAGTTTTATATTTAATATCATTACCTTTATTAATGTATTGTTATGGACAAGGTAATGTATTCTTTTGGATTATCCTAGCCTATGTGGATGGGGTTGCTGCTTACATGATTGATTATGTTACGTTAGTAAAAGCAATGAAAGATGCAACTTGTGTGAATCAAATGAAACGTTTAAAAATTTATATGTTTGCGGAATCTTTATTTATTTTTATTATTGCTTTTAAGAATTTACAATTAGCTTTTATTCTAATAATGAATGAGTTAGTAATCGCAATGATAAGCCCATTGATTCAAAAAATGAGAAAGCAAAGAAAGTAAGGGCTTTCTTTCTTTTTATCATCTTTTCAAGGCTATTTTATTGTGTTAAAATAGATAGGTACATAAAACAGGAGGATTATTAAAATGGCAAATTGTTTAGTTGCACAATCAGGTGGACCTACTACTGTTATTAATGCATCACTTGCAGGTGTAGTAATGGCAAATCGTTTAAACCCAATCTATGATACCGTTTATGGTGGATTAAATGGAATTGAAGGAATTCTTCAAGAGCGTTTAGTAGATCTTACAAACATGAGTGAACACGAGAATAAGGTTCTTCGTCAAACTCCATCTTCAGCATTGGGAAGTTGTCGTTATAAATTGAAACGTGATAACGATGCTGATTTCGTTGCTTTAATGGGTATTCTTGATAAATATGATATTGAAACAATGTTCTACATTGGTGGAAATGATTCAATGGATACAGTTGATGCTTTAAGTGAGTGGGCTAGAAACCACAAAGTAAATCATCGTTTTGTTGGTATTCCTAAAACAGTTGATAATGATTTAATGGTTACCGATCATTGTCCTGGATTTTCTTCTGCAGCTAAATTCATCAATTCAGTTGTAACGAGCACTTGGTTAGATTATAACGTTTATACTCGTAGTGAAGTATTTATCCTTGAAACAATGGGTAGAGATGCTGGTTGGTTAGCTGGTAGTGCAGTTGTGAGTGGAAAAGTTGATTTATTAATTCTTCCTGAAATGAATTTTGAAAAAGATGCTTTCTTAGCACAAGTTAAAAAATGCATGGATGAAAAGAATAAATGTTATATTGTTGTTAGTGAAGGAGCCCACTATGAAGATGGCACTTACTTAGCAGCAGGTAAAGCAGTTAATGATGGCTTTGGTCATGCAGTCTTAGGTGGAGCAGGAAATGCACTTAAGAATATGATTTTAGATGCTGGTATTGCACCACGTGCTAAAGTTCAAGATATGAGTACAGCTCAGCGTTGTGCAAACTATTGCCAGAGTTTAGTTGATGTTGAAGAAGCATTTAAACTTGGTATGAGTGGCCACATGCATTCAATGAATAAAGCATTCACTGGTCAAGTAGTTGGTGTAGTACGTAAAGATAGTGATGTATATGATGTTGATTACATTGCTGGACCTGCTAGTGATTTTGCAAACCACGTAAAAAATATTCCAAGCGAATGGATTTTAAAAGATTACCAAGGTTTAACACAAGAAGCTTATGATTATTATTTACCACTAATTCAAGGAGAACCAACTTTGATTATGGAAAATGGTGTACCTGCTTATGTAAAACCTTATCATCAAAAATAATGATTACACGCCTTCGAAAGAAGGCTTTTTTTATTTATTTGTAATTATAATTACATTATTTTAAAATAATTAAGGATTCTTATCTTTTTAGCCATATATAGGGTTAGAAAGTGAGGTAAGGTTATGAATATAACAGGGCTTGCCTTTAAGGATAAAGAGGCATTACTAGGACAGGTGGGAAGAATGTATCGCCGTTCTAAGTTACGTAATCGTCTATGTGATGATTTTAAAGTAAGAGAAGATCCAAATGCTTATATAAACCTTGAAGTTGCGAAAGAAATTGATACGATTTTAGAGTGTATGAGTGAATTAAATGCTCATATTATTAAAGAGGAATTTTTAAAGGAGAGAAAACGTAGTTGGTGGCAAAAAACTTATTCAGATTCACAATATTTTCAACTTAAAAATAACGCAATGGATGAATTTCTCGATTGCTTATATACTTAAAAAATGATATTATTTATGGTATAGATGAGATGTTATCACTTTGAACATAGGTGAAAAAAACTACTTATGTTCTAAATGATTGTAACTTATCGAATAGATATCATTAATTAAGGAGGATTTACTTATGTTGAAGGGTATTGCAGCATCATCAGGAGTAGCAATTGCTAAAGTTTACAAATTTGAACAGCCTAAAATCGAAATTGTGAAAAAGACTGCGGAAGTTGAGACAGAATTAAAAAAATTACATGATGCACTAGATGTTACGAAACAAGATATTGAAGGGATTAAAGAACGTGCAAGTAAGAATTTAAATGAGGATGAATTAGCAGTGTTTGATGCTCATTTAATGATGGCTGGCGATCCTGAATTATTATCTCAAATTGAAATGTTAATTAAAAATGATGGAGTAAATGCAGAATTTGCTGCGAATGAAGTTGCAAGCATGATGATTACAATGTTTGAATCAATGGATAATGAGTATATGAAAGAGCGTGCTGCGGATGTGAAGGACGTTACAGCTCGTTTAATTTCACATATCCTTGGTGTACATATCCCTGATTTAACAGCTATTCATGAAAGTGTTATCGTTGTAGCTCAAGATTTAACACCTTCAGATACAGCTCAGTTAGATAAGAAATATACAAAAGGATTTGTTACAGCAGTTGGTGGAAGAACTTCTCACTCTGCGATTATGGCTCGTTCTCTTGAAATACCTGCAGTTGTTGGTTGTGCTGGTGTTCTTGATGAAATAAATCATGGTGATTTGATTATATTAGATGCAGTTGAAGGGGAAATCATAATTAATCCTGATCAAGCAACAATTAAGCAATATGAAGCTAAAATGGAAGAAGTTGCTGCTGAAAAAGAATCATTAAAAGTATTAAAAAATGCAAAATCAATTTCTACGGATGGACACGAAGTTGAACTTTCTGGTAATATTGGTACACCTAATGATGTTGAAGGTGTATTAAATAATGGTGGGGAAGGCGTTGGTCTATATCGTACAGAATTCTTATATATGGGTGCAGATCATTTCCCAACTGAAGATGAACAATATGTTGCTTATAAAGAAGTATTAGAAGGAATGAATGGCAAAAAAGTTGTTGTTCGTACCCTTGATATTGGTGGAGATAAAACATTACCTTACTTCACATTCCCAGAAGAGATGAATCCATTCCTTGGTTATCGTGCGATTCGTTTATGTTTAGATCGTACTGATATATTCCGTACACAATTACGTGCTTTAATTCGTGCGAGTGTTTATGGACACCTATGCATTATGTTTCCAATGATTGCGACAATTGATGAATTCCGTCAAGCAAAAGCATTATATAATGAAGAATATGCTAATCTTAAAAAAGAAGGAGTTGCAGTAAGTGATCACATTGAAGTTGGAATGATGGTAGAAATACCTGCAGCTGCAATCAATGCTGATAATTTTGCGAAAGAAGCAGATTTCTTCAGTATTGGTACGAATGATTTGATTCAATATTCAATGGCAGCAGATCGTATGAGTGAACATGTTTCTTACTTATACCAACCATATAATCCTAGTATCTTACGTTTAGTTAAGATGACAATTGATGGAGCACACAAAGAAGGTAAATGGGCTGGAATGTGTGGAGAAATGGCAGGAGAACCTTATGCAGTTGCGATTTTATTAGGACTTGGACTAGATGAATTCAGTATGTCAGCTACTTCTATTCTAAAAGCTCGTCGGATGATCAATTCTCTAAGTAAAAAAGAAATGGAAGGCGTAGCTGAAAAAGCATTAGCATGTGCTAATAGTGATGAAGTTATGGCTTACATTAAATCAGTCGTTGATAAGAAATAATAATTCATTGCACTTTCTTAATTGAAAGTGCTTTTTTTATGATTTGTTTATAGATAATAAAAAAAATAGTAGATAATGTCTACTATTTTGAAATTACGATACTATCACATTCATCGCACTCAATCATTTTAACGCGAATTAATTCTTGAATACTACTTGGAATATTCTTCCCAATATAATCGGCACGAATTGGTAATTCACGATGACCTCGATCAACTAATACCGCTAACTGAATCTCTTTTGCTCTTCCATAATGCATAATCGCATCCATCGCGGCTCTTACGGTACGACCTTTAAATAAAACATCGTCAACTAAAATAACCTTTTTATCACGTACTGGCAAATGTCCATCCGGTAGTGGATGTTCTTGGTCTAAGTCATCACGCCAATGATTGATATCAAGAGAAACGCATTCTACCTTAACACCTTCAACGGCTTCAATCATATCACAAATTCGTTTCGCTAAAAATTCACCGCGTGTTTTAATTCCAACTATAATTAGATTATCGACACCTTTATTACGTTCAATAATTTCATGAGTAATACGAGTCAAAGAACGACGCATTCCTTGTGCATCTAAGATTTCTTTTGTTTCCATAATGATCTCCTTACAAACGTATGATTACGTACTACTAGTATATCATGAACGTTTAAAAGTGCAATGAGTAGGCTTGAATTTTAAAGATGAATGATTATTATTTCTTTACTAATCTTCACCAATCAACTTTTTTTTAATAACACGTATTAATATAATTCATTAATTGAACACCACATTCAACTAATCCAAGTAAGCGGTATTCTTCATAGGCAAACTTTGTATAGATTTCGCCAATATCAATATTATTAATATAGATAATATCTAAGAATTTATGAATTAAGGCAAGACTCTTTTCTTTGTTTTGTAAGATTCCATAAGGATTTGCAAACATAATTTCTTGGAATTGGGGGATTGAATCATTGTTCATAAATTTACCTTGTAAGAAAACTTCTTTTCCTTCATTTAAGTTAGTAAAGAAATGAATTTTATCTGTCATATCATAATTATTTAAATAAAATAATGCATTCACTTTATGAAAAGCAAAAATATTCTCTTTCGATAAAGTTGCTGGTTCAATTAAGTGAGCATTTTTTTGTTTCGTATTCATAAAAATACTATGAGATAAATGATTAAAAAGATAAGAATTACGACTGTTATCAATGCCGATAAAAGAACCAATTTCACATCCGGTAGCCCATATATCATTATCTAAATAATGAAGGGTACCTACATCATCAAAGATACAACGAGGCTGATAACCATTTATAATTGCTTGTTTTGATAATTCTTCAATCATTTCACTCTTTCCACTACCTTGATTACCTAGAAAAACAATTGAAAATAATTTGTTATCTTTTTCTAATTCTAGCATTGAACCTTGAATCGGCAAATCATTCTTTTCAATACATAAAGTATGATATAAACATGAAATCATATTTTTTATACAGCCAAAATAATCAATTTCTTCATCTCCACTTATTAAGCCAATCATCATCCGATTGGTTTCATCATGATAATAATGATTCATATTATGGCTTGTATTAAGACCATAAATACAAATAAAATCAACATGAGTTGGCGGTGGACATAAGGCATACATACTGCATAATGATAAGATAATCGAAGAACATCGCTTTGGAATATATATCGTAGCGTGTATATTAGTTATAACAATCGATAACGCAACATAATCTTGATGATTCATACTTAAATTCTTATAGATAAATTCATTGCTTTTAATAATATGTGAATGATTTGAGGTTACTTTCGTATTTAATAAAGGAAGATGATGAAGGACAATTTGATCCACAAAAAGGATTTTATCCAAAGGAAGATGAGCATAGGGATTATGAACTTGAACTTTTTTAGTTTTAATACTAGCACAAAAAGAAAAGTCACTTGTCATCAGTACATAAGGATTGAATTGATTTAAATAAGCCATGTTAGCCCATAGTTGTAGTAAAGAGGAATCGTTAAACACAATTTTTTTAACGTAATGATATTTTGTGATTTCACTAAAATAAGCAATGAATTCTAATAAAGATGGATGAGGAAAAGTTGTCTTATTTAAAAGCGAATGAACAATTTTTATATCAATATCAAAAGGATAATAAGCAATTAAATATTCTAGATATTGTTTCGCATCGAGTTCATTCTCCATCCATAAAGCACATGTTTTATTCATAGGTTATAACTCCCTTACTATAGCGTATGAAATAAGGATGAAAGCGATACTTGAATGAATAGAAATAATATATAGGAACAAAATAAGATTGAGGTGAGATTATCAGTTATTTTAATTATCATGCACGGGCAAAGACTTTGATTAAAGAAGGTCATTTAACTCATTATGAATTTAAAGATCAATGGAATCAAATTAAACCTGCTCTTGTTTTATATTTTGATAATCATTTTCCAATGCCAATTCGCGAAGAAAAATGGAGTGAATATTTAAAATTAATATAAAAACCATTACGTTTGTAATGGTTAGAATAAATCTAATATTTCATCTAATGACATTTGGTTAATAATACCTTCATTGTTATTAATAATTGAATCACTTAGTGATTGCTTTTTACTTTGAAGTTCCATAATTCGCTCTTCAATTGTATCTTTAGTGATTAATTTAAATACTTGTACATTGTTATGTTGACCAATGCGATAAGCACGATCAGTTGCTTGATTTTGAGTTGAAATATTCCACCAAGGATCAAAATGAATAACAACTTCAGCACCGGTTAAATTAAGACCAGTTCCACCTGCTTTGAGTGATATTAAAAAGACAGGGATTTGATTTGCATTAAAACTATTAACTAAATGTTGACGTTGTAACTTAGGGGTAGAGCCTTTTAATAAGTAATAAGGAATTGTTTCTTTTTCTAGTTCCTTCTCTAAAATTGATAATAAAGATGTAAATTGAGAGAAGATAAGAATCTTTTTATGAGCTTGAAGACAGGTTTGAATTAGTTCCATACAAGCATCTAATTTAGCGGATCCATCTTGATAGTTATCATAGATAAGACGAGGATCACAACATAATTGACGAAGTCTTGTTAGCATTGATAGAATCATTATATGACTTGAGTTAAACTTTTGCTTTGAAATTGAACTTAAATCTTTTTTAATTAAGGCTACATTCGCATTATATAGTTTTCTTGTTTCATCATTTAAATCAACTAATAAAGTTCGTTCAACCTTTTCAGGAAGTTCTTTTAATACATCTTTTTTAACTCTTCGTAAAATAAATGGTTCAACTAATCGCTTTAAGGAAGCAAGTGCTTGCATGTCATGATCCTTAACAATCGCAACTTCATATTCTTTTTTAAAATAAGCATAATTAAATAAATAACCGGGCATTAAATAATCAAAGATAGACCATAATTCCGCAAGTGAATTTTCAATTGGGGTTCCAGTTAAGGCAAAACGATGTTTACTTTTAATCTGTTTAACACTTTGGGCATTCTTCGTATTATGATTTTTAATATATTGTGCTTCATCAATAAATTGATAAGTGAATTCAAAGCCTTCAAAGGCTTCAATATCACGTTTTAAATAATCATAAGAAGTTATGACAATATCATAATCCTTAATCTTCTTAATCTGTTTAAGGCGTTCTTCACTATGACCACTTATGATAATTGAAGTTAAAGAAGAAGAGAACTTCCTAATTTCACTTTCCCAGTTTAAGATTAATGAAGAAGGACATACGACAAGTGAAATGGTTCCCGGCTCACACTGCTTTTGATCCTCAAGAAGGGTGATAACCTGTAAGGTTTTCCCAATACCCATATCATCGGCTAAGATGCCACCAAAGCCATATACGGCCATTGTCTTTAACCAGCGAAATCCAGTTTTCTGGTAATTACGTAGAATATCTTTTTGATTAGCGGGAACTTCATAATCACTATCTTGGATATTTTTAATACTTTTAATAATATCTTTGAAACCATGATCACGTTCAATTTTCATCATATTACTTGATTTCATACTATTATCTAAATAGAGTGAACGATATTTAGGAACGTTTAAGACTCCTTTGCTTAATTGTTGATCACTTACTTTCATACCATCCATAATCTGTGAAAGTTCTTTTAAAGCACTATCTTCAATATTCACAAAGGAACCATTGCGCATCCGATAATACTTTTTATTTAAGCGATATGCTTTTAAGACATTCTCTAATTCTTCAATTGGGAAATCATAAGTATCAAAATTAATCTCTAACAAATTACTTTTTAAACGAACTCCCATTGAAATAGAAACACGTTCTTTAACTTGCATTGTCTTAAATGTATCACTACCATATATTTCACAATACTTACCTAGTTCTTCTAAACCATGATGAAAGAACTCAAACATTAAATCTTGTGAATTTTCTAGAAAAGCACAACCTTGATGAGCATCACTTGATGTCATATAACGCATTAATAATAATCGTACCATGATTTCAGCTTTTACATCACGGGCTGGATGGTTAATATCTTCAAAGGCATTAAATTCCATATTACCATAATTATAAAGAAGACGAGCACTAATCGTTTGTAGATTAGGCATATCTAAATATAAACGACAAACCAAAGGCGAAGGTGCAAATTCACTGATATCATCACCGATTAGATTCATGTAATCTTGAATGTTAAATAAAACATTATTATAAAAAGCAGGCATTTGTTCTTTATTTAAATCAAGGGCTGCACTTTTATTACGAAAAGCTTCAAGCACTTTTGCGCATGCTTTTGAATAAGATTCTTCACAACGATATAAATAGCGGTTCCATAAAATATAACTGTGGTTATTTCCTTGAAGTATTTTAAAATGATATTCATTTAATTCAAAATGATAAATCTCATCTTCATCCTTATGAGCGGTTAATACAAAATCAGGATTCTTATCAATAAATTTTACGTTTGTAAGTAATCTTTCCTGATAGCGAAACATAACATCTTGATCAATATAGTAAGAAAAGAATTCATCTAAAGAATTAGGGGTTAAGCATAAAGAACGACGATCACTCATAATATTATTAGAATTATTTTCACTGTAGTATAAATTATCATGAAGATGAGCACTTAAAAACTGAATTAAAATACGTGCACTCGCATCAAAACTATTTAGATTATGAACAAAACTTAGGTCTTTCCCATAACGTACATTAGCACTTTCTTCAATATCTTGAAAGAATTTAAAAAAGTCACGAACAATATATTTCTTTTCTTTCCCAACTTTTAAAGTCACAGAAGCAATTTTATTTGCCTTAATTTCAATCACTGGTTCTAATTGAATCTTTTCATTTAGACTTAAAGCAAGTGCAGAGTATATATTTTCATGTTCATATTGTTGAATTAAAGATGCAACATAGGGATCATTCATCACTGGTAAATCTGTTTTTTGGACTTGTTTTCGATCATTTTGATCTTGCATTTTAAATAAAACAGCAATGATATGGGGACACATGGCAATTGGGGAATCTTTTACACAATTACATAGGTGAGCACGAACAATATAATCATCGCGGTCAATTGCGATATTAACTTCATAATACTTTTTATCTATTTTAAGCGTTGAATTGACTAGGATATCTTCTTTTTGAGAGAAATCATCAATATCAATCGAAACAACACAACCAGACTTATAATATGCGAGACCTTTTTCATAGATATTTGAATCGTTGGCTATTTCTTTAATCTGTTCTTCACTGAATTCCATATTATCACTTCCTTTGTTTACTGCACTCTATATTGTACCATTTTTTGGGGGTTGATGCGCGTTTCCATTTTTTTATTTTTAGAAATATTTTTAGGATTGATTATTATCGCGTGTTATAATAAGAACAAGTAGAAATGTGGTGATGTTATGCTTGCGAATATTCATTCTTTTGAAAGTTTTGGAACGGTGGATGGACCCGGTGTTCGCTTTGTTATTTTCATGCAGGGTTGCCCAATGCGTTGTGCATATTGTCATAATCCGGATACATGGGATTTTGATAAAGGACATCCCTATTGTTTAGAAGATGTATTAAAGGAAATAAATAAATATAAGAATTATATTTTTAAGGATGGGGGAGTAACAATTAGTGGAGGGGAACCGCTACTTCAAATTGATTTTGTGATTTGTTTATTTAAAGAATTGAAGAAATTAGGTTATCATACCTGTCTTGATACATCTGGTATTCTTTATGATGAAACAAACAAGATATTAGTTGATAAGTTTGCGGAACTAATTAAAGTATGTGACTTATTCTTACTAGATATGAAACATATTAATAATCAAGAACATCTTAAATTAACGAAACAATCTAATGTGAATATCTTAAAGTTTGCGGCTTACTTAAGTGACCATCATAAACCAATCTGGATTCGTCATGTATTAGTTCCTGGTATTACTAGTAATCCACTTTATTTAAAAGAACTAAGAGCATTTCTAGATACGCTAGATTCAATTGAAAAGATTGAAGTTCTTCCTTATCATACGATGGGGATTACAAAGTATGATAAACTGGGAATTGTTTATCCACTTCGTGGGGTAAGTGAGCCAAGCAAGAAAGAAATTGAAGAAGCAAATACAATTTTGAGAGTGAGTGAATATGAAAAAATATAAATTAATTGAGTTATCACTTGATGGTTGTGCTAACTGTATTTCGATGAAAGCAAATTTAATCGAGTTGAGTAAAACTTTTCCAGATTTAGAAGTAGCTTTTTTAGATGCAAGTTTAAATATTGATTTAGTAAAGCAATATAATATTGAATCCTTACCGTGTCTTATTTTAATATGTGATGGTAAACTAATTGCTTCAGTGAATGGGTTTCAACCTTTAGAGATATTAGAAATTTGGATTGAATCAAAAATTAGCGTTAGTTAAAAATAGCGACGAGTTAAATACTGACTCGTTTTTATATTAAATGTAATCTTTCTATTATAAATTATTAACGATTATTTTACTTCTTGTTGGTTATCTTTATGTTATAATTAAGCAGCAAGAGAAAGCGGGGACTACCTATGATTAAGAATGTTATCTTTGATATTGGCAATGTGTTAATTGATTTTCAGCCCGATCTTTATTTTAAAGAAATGATAGCGAATCATGAATTAAGAAAACATCTTTGTGACATCATATTTCATTCCCCTGAATGGTTAGCAGTAGATGAGGGAACTCTTGATTATGATGATTGTGAAGCTATCTTATTGAAACAACATCCTAGTGATTCCAGTAATATTAAAATGATGATTGATACTTGGATGAAGATGATGATTGTGAAAGAAGAAGTTTTATCTTATGCATATTCACTTCAAAAAGAAGGGTATAAGATTTATTTATTATCTAATTTATCAGCAGGATCTCATGATTATATACGAAATATAAATAATTTCTTTGATGAATTTGACGGTTTTGTTTTATCTTATGAAGTTGGATTAGTTAAACCGGATGCGGAAATTTATAAGACTTTATTAAGAAAATATGAATTGCGTTCAACTCAATGTATTTTTATTGATGACTTGAAAGCAAATATTGAACAAGCAATTGCGTTAGGGATTCATGGTGTTGTCTTTAACAATTTTAAACAAGTGAGCGAAGCGGTTCAATCTATCATTGAGGAAGAAGTATGCTAAAAGAGGGAAGTACGTGTAAAGTAAAAATTAATCAATTAAATTCAGATGGTATTGCAGAGGTGAATCTAAAAAATGATCACCTTTTCATCAGCCAAGTGTTAGAGAATGAAGAAGTTATGGTTCGAATTGATAAACGATTGAAGTTTGGTTATGCAGCAACGTGCATAAAGGTACTAAAGCCTTCTGTGAATCGATGTACTGTGAAATGTCCTATCTATAACAAGTGTGGTAGTTGTCAGCTTTTACATGTTGATTATGAAGCCCAAAAGATAATGAAAAAGAAAGCAATTCAATTACTTATTAAACATAGTAAAGTAGCAAACATAAAGGTAAAAGATGTAATTGGAATGGAGGATCCTTATCATTATCGTAATAAAATGATTATATCGTTTGCACGTGATCGAAGTCATGGTTTTTTAGCGGGTTTTTATGAAGAAAATTCCCATCAAATTATCCCCTTTGAAGGTTGTTTGCTTCATGATCAAAATAGTGATAAATTAATATTAGATATTATTAATCTAGTAAAGAAAATGCATATTGAACCTTATGATGAGAATCGTCGTAGTGGTTTATTACGACATGTATTAATTCGTAAAGCCATTACTTCAAATCAAGTAATGGTTGTCTTAGTCGTTACTTCACAAAACTTTCCAGGACGAAAGAATTTTGTCCAAAGTTTATGTGCAAAGCATCCTTCGATTAAAACAATTATTCAAAATATAAATACTCGTAAAACAAGTATCGTTTTAGGTGAAGAAGAAAGAATTCTTTATGGTCCAGGTTTTGTTGAAGACACTCTTTGTGGACTTAAATTCAAGATATCGGCAAAGTCCTTTTACCAAATTAATCATGATCAAACACAACGTTTATATAACTTAGCCTTATCTAAAATAAAATGGCAAGGCAAGGAAATTGTAATGGATGCTTATAGTGGGATTGGTACGATTGGAATGTGTGTGGCGAAGTATGTGAAAGAAGTAGTTAGTGTTGAATTGAATAAAGATGCCGTAAAGGATGCAATTCAAAATGCAGCAATGAATCAGATAAAGAATATTCGTTTTATTTGTGATGATGCTGGTAACTATATGCAGAAATGTGCAGCTGCCCATCAAAGAATTGATGTGGTGATGATTGACCCACCTAGAAGTGGCAGTGATGAGAAGTTCTTATCTTCTTTAGTTAAATTAAATCCAAAGCAGGTTATATATATTTCATGTAATCCAACAACTCAGATTCGTGATTTGGAGTATTTAAAGAAATATCATTATGAATGTGAAGAGATGGAATTAGTCGATCAATTTCCTCAAACAAGCCATGTGGAGAGTGTTGTGTTGCTAACATTAAAATAATTGTTAGGGAAGGATGAATTTGATGATTACTGAATTGGTTACAGAAGTTGAACTTGAAAAATGGAAAGAACTTTTTAACCTTTATGCTTCTTCTATGCTTCCAAATAGAAAAACCGGTAAAGAACTTGATGATTATTTTCAAAGTAAGTACGATTACCAAATAGTGGATTCAAATAGTTTTAAATCAGTTATTAAAGCTAATGTCATGGAAAATGAGCGTTTTCGTGGAAAAGGCTTAAAAGGAACAGTACCAATTATTAAAACATATTCTGTTGGAAATGTAATGATTGGAATCGACATAATAAGTGGTTATTTTCAGGTTGAGAGTGAAGAAATAGATAAAGCAATTTCAATATATGATGATTTATTTATTTATTTGGGCTTGGACGCTACTGATTTAAAAAACTTTGTTTTGGTTGGACAGTATTTAGAATTGACGCAACAATAACTTATATTTTTTTAATAGAAATCAATACCGGTTTCAGATTAATTTCGAGAGTTTGAGTTTATGCTCTAATTCTCATTTTTTTGCTTTAATGTAACACAAAAAAAGTCATTGACAAATGTTGATATAATCTAAAATATTTAAGCGCATATGATTGGTTAATATCTCACTAGAATGCTATACTACTAATGTAATGTAACTTTAGAAAGTGAGGAACATTTATGAGTGAAAAAAGAAAATTAGTACTAGTTGGAACTGGCTTTGTGGGAATGAGCATGGCCTATAGTTTCTTAAATACCGGAGGCATTGACGAACTTGTTTTAATTGATGTCAATCATGAAAAAGCGGTTGGTGAAGCAATGGATTTACAACATGGCTTACCATATGCAAGAGGAAAGATGAGTATTAAAGCAGGGGATTATAATGATTGTAAAGATGCAAGTATTGTTGTAATCAGTGCTGGTGTTGCTCAACGTGATGATGAAACACGTTTAGATTTAACCACTCGTAATGCTAAAATTATGAAATCAGTGGTTGAGAGTATTATGAGTAGTGGTTTTGATGGTATTCTAGTTGTCGCAAGTAATCCAGTTGATGCGATGAGTCAATTAGCACAACAGGTAAGTGGCTTACCACGAGCACGAGTGATTGGTTCAGGGACGATTCTTGATACCGCTCGTCTGCGTTATATGATGAGTGAATATCTACAAGTATCTTCAAATAATGTTCATGCCTATATTATGGGAGAACATGGAGATTCAAGTTTTGTACCATGGACGAATGCCTATATTGGTTGTAAGAGTTTATTGGAATTGTTAGATGAAAAAGGAAAAGATTTAAATGAGTTACATGATATTTATACGCAAGTTCAACAAGCCGGATATGAAATTGTAAAACGTAAGAAATCAACGTATTATGGAATTGGTTTATCTTTAAATCATCTGATTCATGCAATTCTAGATGATGAAAATGTTATCTTGACAATATCTGCTTATCAAAATGGTGAGTATGGACAAGAAGGTCTATATATTGGAGTTCCAGCGGTTATTAATCGGGGTGGAATAAGAGAAATTGTTAAGATTGATTTAAATGAAATTGATCAAGCTAAGTTTAATAAGAGTTGTGAAACAATTAAGGAAGTTAATAAATTAACCCTAGAAGCAATTAAATAATCTTTGTGAAAGAGGTGTAGGATGAGAAAACTATATTTTAATGGAACGATTATCACAATGGAAGATACAAATCCTGAAGCGGTTTTAGTAAATGACGACAAGATTGAAAAAGTTGGTAGTTTTAAAGAACTTTGTGAACAGGCGAAAGATGCATTGTTGATTGATTTAAAAAATCATACAATGTTACCTGCTTTTATTGATGCCCATAGTCATTTTTCATCTTATGCGAGTGCACAAATGCAAGTTGATTTAGATGGGGTTATAAGTATTGAAGAGATAAAGAATCGTATATTATCTTTTATAAATAATAATAATGTAAAAGCGGGTGAATGGGTGATTGGATGTGGCTATGATCATAACTTACTAAATGAGAAAGTTCATCCAAGTAATGAACAATTGGATTTGATTGCTCCTCATAATCCGTTATTCCTTCAACATCAATCAGGACATTGTGGAGTAGTTAATACGCAAGCCTTAAAGAACTTAGGAATCGATGATACAACGCCTTCACCAAGTGGTGGTTTGGTTGGTAAGACATCGGGTAAATGTAATGGCTATTTAGAAGAAGCGGCCTTTATAAGCAGCATTAAAAAGGTGCCGATGGCAGATCTTGAAACGATGCTTGATAGTTATCGAAAAGCACAAAAGAAATACTTATCTTATGGTATTACGACGATTCAAGAAGGAATGATGGTTGAACAGATGGTAGGTTTATATAAGTGCTTATTAAATAGTAATTTATTAGAATTAGATCTAGTTGCTTATCCAGATATGAAATCAATGGATGTAGTTAAAAAAACTTTCCCAGAATCTATTAAAAAATATCATCAGCATTTTAAAATTGGTGGTTATAAGATAATCTTAGATGGCTCTCCACAAGTGCGAACGGCTTGGATGAAAACACCCTATCTTAACAGTGATACGTGTGGTTATGGGGTGATGAGCGATGAAGAAGTATATCTTGCCATCAAACAAGCAAACGATTCCCAAATGCAAATATTAGCACATTGTAATGGGGATCGAGCATGCCTTCAATATATTGATGCAATCGCAAAAGTAGATCAGGAAGATAAAGGAATTGAATTACTTAGAGCGGTAATGATTCATGCGCAATTACTAAATCTAGATCAATTGAATGATGTTGCCAAATATCATATTATTCCATCTTTCTTTATTGCTCATATCCTTCATTGGGGTGATATCCATATTAAAAACTTTGGTAATGTTCGTGCAAGTTGTATAAGTCCGGCAAAATCTGCCTTAAGTCATCACATCACTTTTACCTTTCATCAAGATGCCCCGGTTATTGAACCTAATATGTTAGAAACAATTCAATGTGCTGTAGTGCGTAAGAATAAATATGGGGAAGTAATGGGTAAAGATGAATGTTTGGATGTTTATGATGCCTTAAAAGCAATAACGATTCATGCTGCTTATCAATACTTTGAAGAGAATCAAAAAGGTAGTATCAAAGAAGGGAAACAAGCTGATTTTGTTATCTTAGATAAAAATCCATTAATTGTGGATCCAGAGCAAATTGCTAAGATTAAAGTGTTAGAAACAATAAAAGATGGAATTACTTTATATTCTTTATAAAACACCGTTTGGTGTTTTTTTAATGAAATAAGGTTAGTTATCGTTGTAAATAAGAGCAATTACTTTACCACTAATACATACAGCTAAGATAGAATAAAATATTTGATTAAAACTTAAATAACATAAGGATAAGCCAAGAACGATTAAATCGGATAACAAATATACTTGATTGATTTTCAACTTCGTAAATTTAGTTCCAACTAATGCAATTACATCATCACCACCAGCTGCTCCTCCAGCTCTTACAATAATTCCAACACCAATTCCTACGAATAAACCTGCCATAACACTTGCAAGTAGCATATTATTTTCGAGCGAAGGTGCTATATATCCAATTTTCTCAAATACTTGATAAGAAAGAGAAAAGGATAAAGTAGATAATAAAGAGTACAGAAGAAACTTTTTCCCAAAGTATTTAGCACCGAACATGAACAATGTAAAATCGATAACGACACTAGTAAAAGAAGGAGAAATAGAAAAGATATTCTTAAATAACAGCAATAAGCCTAGAATACCACCTTCTGTTATATGGTTTTGAAAGTTAAAGTTATAAGTTCCAAATGCTAGAATAATAGCACCAATCATAATTTGAATGATTGTCTTTATTGAAACTTTTTTTAGTTTGTTCATCATTTATAACACCTCCTTTATCGCAACTATAAACTATGGTATAATACCATAGTCAAGCATTTAACATAAAAAAGAGGTAAATTATGAAAGATTATTATCAAATAGGAGAAATATCTAAGCTTTATGGAATTGGAAAAGATTCTTTAATGTATTATGAAGAACTAGGTATTTTAACGCCAATTCGTGGAGATAATGGTTATCGTTATTATAAAATAAGTGATATTTATCGTCTTAATTTAATTAAAGAATTACGCAGTTTAGATTTTTCTATGCAACGAATAAAAGAATTTTTAGATCATCGTAGTGTTGAATCTACTAAAGTTTTACTTAAACAAGAACTAGAGTTAATTGAACAAAAACAAATTAAACTAGAAAATGATCGTAAACATATATTAAAACGATATCAAAATATCGAACATGTTTTAGAAACATGTCATTTAGATGAAATTGAAACTATTTATATTGAAAGACGAAAAGCACTACAAATGGATGCGAATATTACAAGAGAAGAAGATTTTGATTTCTTAATTAAGAAACTTCAAAATAAGTTTGAAGATAAGTTTTTTATTATTGGAAATCAAAGTATTGGTTCTCAATTTGATGCAATTGCCTTTAAAGATAAAGATTATAATAAATTTAAATCGATTTTTGTATTATTAGATGAAACAAGTGAAGGAAATTTTGTTATTGAAGAAGGATATTATATAAGAAGTTATTATCGTGGAAGTTATTTGAATAATAAAAGTTGTATTACAAAAATGTTAAAGTATATAAAAGAAAAGGGATATCATCAATTTGGTGATCCACTAGAAATATATAAAATTGATATTCATCAGAGTGGAAATGTAAATGAATATATTACAGAAGTACAAATACCAGTATTATTTAAATAAGCATTTTATTGTCTATAAGGTTATATTATGTTAATATATTAAAAGATAGCGTTTACATTTGGGTGGAGTGTGTTTATATGAAAGGAAAATAATAGGGTATGAAAAAGAGTCTTACAATGGGAATTACTACCATTGTCATTACCGCTTTTGTAATTATTGTTTTTTCTGTTTCTAGTTTTAGAAACAATTTAGAAGAAAATCTAACTGATGATATCTATTATAAATTATCCGAAATATCAGCCAATAATGCTACGAGTATCAATAAAAAAATTGATGATCAGTTTGAAGTGATGCAGGCTTTTTCTATGTATTTAAGCGATGAAGATTTACATAGTGAAAAGGTAGTAAAAATGATGCAAACAACGGTTTCTAATTATGGCTTTTTACGCTGTGCGATTACCTTCCCAGATGGAACTTATATTACCCACGATAATAAAATGGGTGGTGACACGAGTCAAGATGATTATGTAGTTAAAGGATTTCAAGGTATATCAATGATTACTGGTCCTCGTCCTGCGGTCGTTGATCCAAGTGTTACGGTTATTTTATTAACCAAACCGATATTTAAAGAGGATAAGATTATTGGTTTATTAACTTGCACTTATGAAACCCAGTATTTAAACCGTGTCTTTAAAATGACTGATTTTAAAGGAAAAGGATATTCTTATATATGCGATAAAGATGGAAATATTATCACGCGACCTAATATAAAAACGGATGCGAATGTTGGTAATAATTTACTTACCTATTTCTCACAAGATGATGAGAATTCACCAATTGCACAAGATATGATTGATAATGTAAAGGAACGTAAATCAGGAAGTTGCGTCATCCACGTACGTGGAGAACAAAAATATTTAGATTATCAACCACTTGAATTAAAAGATTGGTATGTTTTCTCAGTGACTTCAAGTGATGTTTTAGATACCCAACTGAATGAGTTATTAGATGCTGTATATCGTCATTCAATTACAATTATTCTTACGTTCTTTGTGCTCATCTTATTTGTTATTATCATCTTAACTTATGTAAATAATAAATCCAAAAAAGCCTTACAAAGCATGGCATATATTGATGATGTGACAAAAGGCCCAAATAAGAACTTGTTTGAAGAAAAAGCGAAGAAGTTATTAAAGAATACTGATAATAAGTATGCCTATATTATTATGAATGTTAATAAGTTTAAAGTAGTGAATGATATCTTTGGATTTGAACAAGGTAATAATTTACTAAGATATATGGAAATAAGAATTAAAGAAGTTTGTAAAGAAGATGAAGCGTATGCACGTTTTAATTCTGATAATTTTCATTTATTATTACAATTCAATGATCAACAACAATTAAAGAATCGTTTATTTGATTTATCAAAACAAATTTGTCGTTATGAAATTGATAAGAGTGTTTCTCATGCATTATCGATTGCGATTGGTGTTTATATAGTTGAACAAACTTATGATGAAGTAAGTAGTATTGGTGATAAAGCACGGATGGCTTTATCTAAGATTAGAGGTATTCATGAAACAACGATTAATTTTTATGATACTGAAATTATTCAAAGATTATTAAAAGAACAAGAAATTGAAAATACGATGAAAGATGGCTTAAAGAACCATGAACTACAATTGTATTTACAACCTAAAGTTATGATTAATAAAAATAAACCAGTGATGATTGGTAGTGAAGCATTAGTTCGCTGGATACGAAATGGCAAAATGATTATGCCGAATGACTTTATTCCTTTATTTGAAAGAAATGGATTTATAAAGAACTTAGATTTTTATATGATAGAAAGTGCTTGTAAGGTATTAGTTGATTGGCAACAAAGGGGATTAAAATGCTTGCCAATATCAATTAACCAAGCTCGTTTAACGCTGTTTCAACCAGATTATATTGAAACCTTGCTTTCAATATTGAAGCAATATAAGATTGATCCTTGTTTCATTGAAATTGAAATAACTGAACGAATGTTTTTTGAAGATGTTGAACGATTGGTTGAAATTTACCAAGAACTACATAAGAATGGTTTTAGTGTTGCTATGGATGATTTTGGTTCCGGTTATTCCTCATTAAATATGCTGCAAGATATCCATGTAGATGTTGTTAAAATCGACAAGAATTTCTTTGATGAAAGTATTGATTCAGATCGTGGAACGATTATTGTAAAGAATATTGTTTCGATGGCAAAGGAATTAAAGATGGATGTAGTTGCGGAAGGAATTGAAACTCAAGTTCAAGTAGATTTATGTAGAGAATTAAATTGTGATTGCATTCAAGGCTTTTATTTTTCAAAGGCAGTTACCGTAGCTGAATATGAGGATTTATTATTGAAATATTAATATATATTTTAGTTAAAAGAGTGGTATTATGTATGAAAGTATTCAACCAAATTGAATTATGAAAGGAAACCGTTTATGGACATCAAGAATCGTATTTTAATTGTTGATAATTCAAAATCAAATCGTGAAAAATTATTTGATATTTTTAAGGACGATAATATTATTTTAGAAGCTGAAAATGGTGAAATTGCTTTATCTTTAATTCATGATAATATCGATTTAATCGATGTGATTCTTTTAAATATTACAATGCCAATCATGGATGGTTTCTCATTGATGGGACATCTAAAAGAAGAAGGAATTTTAGATAATGTACCAATTATATTAATATCGAATCAAATTTCTAATTATGATGCAAAAGGATTAGAACTTGGTGCCTGTGAAATCATCAATGAACCATTTGTTGATACGATAGTAAAAAGACGTGTTGCTAATATGGTTGAATTATCTAAGCATAAGTATAATCTTGATTCTTTGGTACATGAACAAACGAAACGGATTCGGCTGAAGAATGAAGCACGTATTGATGCTTTAGGTACGATTGTTGAATATCGCTCATTAGAGTCCGGTCAACATATTCGAAGAATTCGTTTATTTACGGAAGTTTTGGCAGAAAAGGTAATGGAATTATGCCCCCGTTATCATTTAACGAAGAAACAAGTAGAGGCAATTACTAGTGCATCGCCTTTACATGATATTGGAAAGATAGCAATTCCAGATGCAATTTTATTAAAACCAACCCAACTTACTAGTGATGAATTTGAAATCATGAAAACCCATACGATTAAGGGATGGGAAATCGCAAAACGATTTCAGAATATCGATGATAATGAATTTATGAGTTATAGTTGCAATGTTTGTCGTTTTCATCATGAAAGATGGGATGGAGAAGGATATCCAGATCATTTAGTTGGGGATGAAATACCACTATGTGCACAGATTGTATCCTTGTGTGATGTTTATGATGCACTTACCTCGCATCGTGTTTATAAGGAACCTTATCCTCATAAACTTGCATTAAAAATGATTCAGGATGGAGAATGCGGAGCTTTTTCTACGGAAATGATGTTATGTTTCAATGAAGTAGTAGGGGATTTTGATTTAATTCGAAAAACTTATGCAGATGAAAAAGCAAACTTGATTATTAACGATCAAAATAAATGGATCAACAAAGTCAGAAAGAATTACATCGAGAAAACCCCAATTACTTTTAAAGAAGCGTCGAATTCTTTAAAACGTGAAACAATTGAACGAGATGAATTGATTAATGCGATACCAGGTGGTGTTGCCAAGATTGTGATAAATGATACCTTTGATATTAAATTAGCTTCCAATGGTTTTTATAAATTAGGTGGCTATGAAAGTCATGAGTTTCAAGATAAAGTTATTAGAGGGACTGGCATTAGTATGGTTTATCCTGATGATATTCCATACGTCTATGCAACTGTAGTTCGACAGATACGTGAAAACTTACCGATTCATGTGGAATTTAGAATTCGTAAAAAAGATAGAAGTCTTTGTTGGATCAGTGCCCATGGCTCTAAGATAATTGAAGAAGATGGACAACAAGTTGTTCAAGCAGTTTTTATTGATATAACGGAAAATAAAGAAATGCATGAAAAACTATTAAGGTTAATGAACAGCGTACCTGGTGGCATTGTTAAGTTTAATGTTGGAGAAAGTATAAATGTTGCTTATGCAAATGATGGCTTTTATGAAATGTTTGATCTAACAAGCAATGAATTTTCTCAATATTTTCATGATGAAAGTTCAATTGATTTTATATATAAAGAAGATCGAGATAAATTTACTAATGAAATTAAGAACTTTATCGTTAGTGGTGAAAAACAAGTTACCTTTGATTGTCGAGTTTTAATTAAAAATAATGAAATTGTTTGGTATTTGATTAATGGCAATCGTAGTGAAGAAAAAGATGGAACGATATCTTGTCAATGTTTGTTTATGGATGTGACTTCATCCAAACACTTACAAGAATTAATTTATACTAGTGAAGAGCGTTATCGGATTATTGTCGAACAAACTCAGGACATTATTTTTGAATGGGATATGATTAATGAAACGATGTATACTTCACCAGCTTTTGAGCGAAAGTTTTCTTATGTGTTACCAACGGATCATTTCTATGATCAGTTGATTAAAATGGATTTTATTCATCCCGATGATTTTTCAACATTTATCGAATTAAGAAAAAGAGTAAGAAACGGTGAAAGTTTTGAAAAGGAATTTAGAATTAAGAAATTAGATGGAACTTATATTTGGTGTAGAATTAAATTAAATATGATTGTTGATCAGAATAAAGTACCGATTCGTGCAATTGGTACGATTACCGATGTGAATGATTATATTAATGAAAATGCTTTATTAAAAGAAAAAGCTCATCATGATTTATTAACGGGTCTTTATAATAAAGTGACAATGGAAAATTTAATTAAATCGTATTTAATCGATGAAGGAAAGAATTTAAATCATGCGATGTTTGTTATTGATATCGATGATTTTAAAGAAATCAATGATACTTATGGTCATTTCCAAGGAGATCAAGCAATACAGGCAATTGGAGCAACGCTTAAAAAAGCATTTCGAAGTGATGATATTGTCGGAAGAGCAGGCGGCGATGAGTTTGTTGTTTTCTTAAAGAATGTTTCTACGAAGCAATTAGCATTAACAAAAGCAAAAAAATTATGTGATATCTTATATCATTTGGATGATGAAAATGAAAGTCATACAATAAGTGGAAGCATTGGCATTGCCATGTATCCACAGGATGGAACATCTTTTGTTGAGTTATATGAGCATGGTGATAAAGCTCTTTATAATGCGAAAAGGAATGGAAAAAGCCAAGTCGTATTTTATAATGAACCATAACCTGATGAGGTAATACTCATTGGGTTTTTTAATTGACAAAAGGATAAGCGAGGAATAATATATAATATACTTTATATAAATATTTAGGTGACCTATGGAAATTGGTAGTTTTCAAAAAGAATTATTTTCAAGAATGAGAAAAATTAGATGAAATTATGAAAGGCATTGATGCAGTGTAAGAAATCTATTCGATGTTGGTCACATAATTGGAAATGAGGATAAGCACATATGTTAGAACTTAAGAATATTAAAAAGACGTATCATATTGGTGATATTGAAACAAAGGCATTAGATGATATTAGCACCTCTTTTCGGGAAAAGGAATTTGTTGCCATTTTAGGAAAGAGTGGTTCTGGTAAAACAACTTGTTTAAATATTATTGGTGGTCTTGATCATTATGATGGTGGCGATTTAATTATTAAAGGAAAACGGACAATTGATTTTAAAGATAAAGACTGGGATGCTTATCGTAATAATTCAATTGGTTTTGTTTTTCAAAGTTATAACTTAATTATGCACTTAAGTATTGTCCAAAACGTTGAGTTGGCAATGACGCTTAGTGGTGTTTCTACAAAAGAAAAGCATACACGTGCGATTGAAGTGTTAACCCAGGTAGGTTTACAAGAACATCTTCATAAAAAACCAAATCAATTATCGGGAGGACAAATGCAAAGGGTTGCGATTGCTCGTGCCTTAGCTAATAATCCTGAAATATTATTATGTGATGAACCAACTGGTGCATTAGATACGCATACTTCTATTCAAATCATGGATTTAATTAAACAAGTAGCTAATGAACGTTTGGTGATTATGGTAACCCATAATCCTGAACTTGCGAAGCAATATGCTGATCGTATTATTCGCTTTGAAGATGGGAAAATTGTATCAGATTCAAATCCTTATATCGAAGAAAGCAAGGATACTGATTTTTCTTTAAAGAAAACAAATATGAGTTTTATTACAGCATTAAAATTATCATTTAATAATATTCGTACAAAGAAAGGTAGAACCTTTTTAACTGCCTTTGCATCGAGCATTGGTATTATTGGTATCGCTGTGATTTTGAGTTTATCAAATGGATTTAAGATACAAATTGATTCCTTTCAACAAGATGCATTATCAGAATATCCAATTATGATATCGCAGGCAACAATGAAGATGAATAAAGAAGATATGGAAGCAACTCATAAAGCGATGCAACAAAAAGTAAGTGGAACAAATAAGTATGCGAAAACAAAATCAGTGGAATTATATGATCCATCAAAGTCACAAATTATTCATCATAATGAATTCAGTGATGATTATATGAAATATTTAGAAAAGATTGATCCTAAGATTGCCCATAGTGTAGGTTATACTCGACTTGTTCATATGAATCTATTACGGATGCAAGAAGATGGAGTAAAGCCAGTTCAAATTGGTGGGGCTGGAATGGGTAATGATACAAATTCTCAAAGTATGGCAAATAGTACTTCGATGAGTAGTATGGGTTTATCATCCTATCCGGACGTATTAAAAGAGAAAGATGCTTCTTATTTAGAAAAGAATTATGATGTGTTAGAAGGAAGTTATCCAAAGGCAGCAACTGATTTAGTACTTGTTGTCGATCATAAGAATCGATTGGATTATAATATACTGAAGAACTTAGGTTTTGATGTTGATGGTTTGAAGAAGATGAAGTTTGAAGATATTGTTGGTAAGGAGTTTAAAGTAATTGATAATAATGATTATTATCAAAAAACTACGTATGGAACTTATTTACCAGGAAAAGATTATGAAACTATGTATCAAAGTGAAAAAGCAATTACATTAAAAATTAGTGGAATTGTACGTCAAAAGCAAAATGTTTCAATTGGTTTATTAGCTAGTGGTATTGCATATAGTGATGCGTTATCTCAATTAGTAATTGATCATGCATTAGATAGTGATATTGTAAAGGCACAACGTGGTGTTGATTATAATATT
>JAVWEY010000013.1:0-38311 GCA_036641395.1 Erysipelotrichaceae bacterium | reverse complement strand
TTTTAATGCTTACTTAGCAAAACAAAAACACCGTCCAGAATACGGTGCTAATGTTTAAACTTTTTTGAGACATTTTCAAATTCGATTGACAGAAGAACCAAAAACCAAATACTTCACTCGATATTATTTTCATATTCTTTTAATAATTGATCCATTTCTTCATAGGTTGTTATCTGGGTTAAAGCCGCTTTTAACCGATGCGATGCATGCATTCCCTTTACATACCAAGCAGCATGACCTCGCATTTCTTTCATACCGACTTTTTCACCTTTTAACTCACAAAGAGATAAGGCATGTTTTCTAGCAAGCTCAAACTTTTCATGAATGTTTTCATCTGCTAACTTTTCATTTGTTTCAAGATACGTTACGACACGCTTAATTAACCAAGGATCACCTAAACAACCTCGTCCAATCATAATCGCATCACAGCCTGTTTCATCTAGCATTCTTTGTGCATCTTCTTCACACTTAATATCGCCATTGCCAATAACAGGAATATGTACCGCTTGTTTTACTTTAGCAATATAACTCCAATCGGCATGACCTTCATACATCTGAGAACGAGTTCTTCCATGAACCGCAATTGCACTAGCACCAGCCTTTTCTAACATCATCGCAAAAGATACGGCATTGATATGATCAACGTCATAACCAATTCGCATCTTTACACTCACTGGCTTATTCACTGCTTCTACAACTCTCTTCACTAATTGATAAGCATGTTCTTCATCTTTCATTAAAGCACTGCCAGCACCACTTTTAATTACTTTATTTACTGGACATCCCATATTAATATCGATGATATCACAATCAGTTTCGCTATCCAATAACTTAGCTGCATAGACCATTGAATCAATATCACTACCAAATATTTGCATTGTTAAGGGATGTTCAAAAGACATTACTTGTGTCATTTTCAATGTTTTCACATTCTGATAGAATAGTGCTTTATCCGAAACCATTTCCGTATAAATTAAGCCCGCACCAAATTTCTTACAAATTTCACGAAAAGCAAGGTTACTAATTCCCGCCATTGGCGCTACAACAACTCTATTTTCAATTAAGACATCGCCAATCTTCCAATTATTTTGTGTACTCATTAATAAATCCTTCTAACTCATTTAATTCTTCTTCGCTAAAATGATATTGTTCATTACAAAAATGACATGTGATTTCACAGCCGTGATCTTCCTTTATCATTGTATCTCTTGTTTCTTTTGGAAGTGTGCATAAAGCCCGTTTCATTGTTGCTTTACTACAATGGCATCGAAATTCAATTGGTAATGTTTCTAAAATATTTATATCATCGTAAAAAGTTTCTACTATTTCTTCTAAAGATTCATGATCTTTAATTAAAGTAGAAATTGGTGCGAGGCGTTTAACCAATTCTTCGGTTTTTATAATATCTTCTTCCATGGCATCTGGCATTAACTGAATTAACAAGCCTCCTGCTGATAGAATTGATGCATCTAAGTTTACTAAAACACCAACTGAAACAACCGAAGGCGTTTGTTCACTTGCACTAAAATAGTAAGAAAAATCATCTCCGATTTCGCCACTTTGAAGATTAACGGTACCACTCCAATTTTCTTTCATCCCTAAATCTTTAATCACTTCAAGTGTCCCATCATGACCTACTGCAAGTCCTACCGCTAGTTTATCACTATCATTGTAAGTCATATATTGATGAGGATCACTCACAAACCCACGAACATGACCATCGTGATATGCATCAACTAAAATCGTTCCAATCGGACCATTTCCATTAATTTTTATCGTCATTTGTTCCTGTTCACTTTTCAGCATACTACCCATTATACTACCAATACTTAATACTCTTCCTAAAGCTGCAGCTGAAGTGGGCCACATATCAAAACGTTTTCTAGCTTCTTCAACTAAACTAGTTGAAGAACATATATAGATTCGCACACGATTCTCGCATGCCATTGCTTTACATAAATAATCTTTCATTTAATTTCACCTTCCTATTAGCGTTTATCAGTATATCATAATTATTACATGATACCCTACAAGAAAAAGATATTAATCAATACTGGTATCATTAATCCAAAAGCAAAAACAACATCAAATAATGTAGATCGTTTAGTTTGATCAATTTCACTTTGTTTCTCTACTTTATTCGATGAGAAACGTAATGTTCCTGAACTTGCAATTACAACAATACCTAATATTATAATCATAACTTCCCATAGAGTATCTAAGTTATATTTCATTAATGTAGCAATGACTTGAATCATAATTAAAATCATAAAATATATACTATAACCAATTAATTTTTTCTTCATAATCTTCACCTCATTGTTTCAATATCATAACATATGCTAAGTATTTAGAAAAGAAAAAGACGAGTTCTCCTCGTCTTAAAACTTATTCTTCACTCTTTGTTTCAGTTTCTTTTAATTCAACTTCAGCTGCTTCATTTGCTTGATCTGCTGCTTCAATTTTTTCTTCAACAGTTGCGACTTTTTCAACTTTGATTTCTTCTCCTGTATTAGGGTCAATACAATTGATTGTTCCATGATCAATTAAGTTTGCAATTTGTTCTGCTGTGATTGTTTCTTCTTCTAATAATGTCGCAGCAATCAAATCTAATAAATCACGATTTGCTGTGATAATTTCTCTCGCATTTTCATAACATTCATTTACAATTTTACGAATTTCTTTATCAATTTCAAACGCAATTTCACCAGAATAATTACTTCCATTACCATAATCACGGCCTAAGAAGACATTTCCTGTGTTGTCATCGTATTGAACTGGACCAAGTGCTGACATACCAAAACTCTTAACCATTGCTTTCGCAATTCGAGTAATCTTTTCAAGGTCATTGCTTGCCCCTGCTGATATTTCTTTAAAGACGATTTCTTCACAAACACGACCACCAAGTAAACCAGTAATTTGAGCTAAGAAATCACTCTTTGTCGGAATCATTTTTTCTTCACGAGGTGTCATTAAGTTATATCCACCAGCATCTCCACGAGGGATAATGGTAATTTTTTGTACCATATCGGCTGCTTCAAGTTTAATTCCAATAATCGCATGTCCTGCTTCATGATATGCGACAAGACGACGTTCTTTTTCAGTGTATTTTTTAGATTTCTTGGCAGGTCCCATCATAACACGGTCAATTGCTTCATCTAAATCATCCATTGAAATAATTTTCTTATTCTCACGAACGGCTAAAATAGCACCTTCATTTAATACATTCTCTAAATCTGCTCCAGAGAATCCTGGTGTACGTTTTGCTAGATTTTCTAAGCTAACATCTTCAGATATTTTTTTATTACGTGCGTGAACTTCAAGAATCTCTTTACGTCCACGTTTATCTGGCAAACTAACAGTAACCGTACGATCAAAACGTCCACTACGCTGTAGAGCTGGATCTAATACATCCGGACGATTGGTTGCGGCAATAATTACAATACCAGTATTTTCTGTCATACCATCCATTTCAACTAATAATTGGTTTAATGTTTGTTCACGTTCATCATTTCCACCGCCCATACCAGCGCCACGCTGACGTCCTACGGCATCAATTTCATCGATGAACACAATACAAGGTGCTGTCTGTTTCGCCTTTTTAAACATATCACGAACACGGCTCGCACCAGTTCCGACAAACATCTCAACGAAATCTGAACCAGATATCGAAAAGAAAGGTACATCCGCTTCTCCAGCTACTGCTTTCGCAAGTAATGTCTTACCAGTTCCTGGAGGACCTACCATTAAAATACCCTTTGGAATACGTGCTCCCATATCAGAGAACTTCTTAGGATCTTTTAAATAATCAATAATTTCTTTTACTTCGGCCTTTTCTTCATCACATCCGGCTACATCTTTAAAGCGAACTTTAATATCGCCTTCAACGCGTGCTCGTGATTTAGAAAATTCCATTGCTTTGTTGTTTCCACCAGCATTCATTCTTGAGAACATAAAGAAAGCTAGTCCTCCTAATGCTAGGATTGGTAAGATTTGAATTGCAAACTCCATCCAATAATTGGTTTGATTTGCATTCTCCACAACAACTTTGTTTTTTCCTTTTTCATCAACTACTTTAGTAACCCAAGCGATATTTTCATCTGTTCTTGGTAAAGTAACCATAAATTTCTTTTCTTTTGAACCTTTAAAATAGGTTCCTGATACATCAATGATTGTTGTTCCAACTGATACTTTCGTATCAGAAAACTTCATGTCTTTCGATTGAGACACAAATTCATTATAAGAAAAAGTCTTCTCATTTGAACTCATGTTCATGTTAAGTAACATTGATGAAATCATAATAACTAAAATCCAGGGTAATAAATTTGTTAGTCGTTTACTATTCATAGAACTCTCCTTCTACTGATATACTTCACTTTTCAAGATTCCTACATATGGCAAATTACGATACTTTTGGTTATAATCTAATCCAAAACCTACCACAAATTCATTCGGAACTTCAAAGCCAATATACTCAGCCTCTATCTCAACTGTGCGGCGCTCCGGTTTATCTAATAAAGAAACAACCTTCACATCACTAGCACCTTTATTCATTAACATTCTTGTAACTTCTTGCAATGTCTTACCAGTATCAACAATATCTTCCACTAATAAGATATTCAAATTTTTAATTGAACAACTCAAATCTTTAATTACACGAATATCACCAATCGATTCCGTACCTTCATAACTTGATACATCCATAAAATCAATGGCAATGTCCAAATCAATATGCTTCATAAGTTCCGCTAAGAAAGGTACACTACCTTTTAATAAGGCTACCAATAATGGAGTTTGCCCGGCCTTGCGATAATCATCACTAATTTGTTTTCCCAACTCTTTACTTCTTTCAATAATTTGTTCTTGAGAAACCAATATTTCTTTTACATCTTTATGCATGATCATACCTCCTGAACACATATAGATTATTTTATCACAAACATATTAGGATTGTTAGAGAAATGTTCAATATCGCAACCTATTTCCGCAACAAATATCACTTTTCCCTGTGCATTTACCACAACTGGCCAAATTTTACGTTCTTCATATGTTTTTTTTCGATCAATAAACCAACGATTTATCTTTTTAGTACCAAAGCGCATTTGAATTGAATCTTGATTCTCCGCATTACGAATCGTTAGTGGAAAATCACTTGGCTCTACATGAATTGATTGAATCTTCTCTCCATGATCACTTATTTCAAAATAAGGAGTCTTCAAACATGCCAATTCTTTGATTGTATAAGTATAAGAGATTTCTTCTTTTTCTTCCAGTAAAATGCTATCATAATTCTTCACAATAATATTGTTTTTTAAATGATATCGCCAGTTATGATGAACTGTATCCATCATATCTGAAATATTCTTTAAAGCTTTTGCACTTAGTTCTTCTCTTATTCCATGATCTTTCAGCCAATGTCTTAAGATTAACGTTTTATATTGGATTGGAAAACCACGATATATCTTTAAAGAAAATTCTTCTTTTTTCCATTCCCGATATATTTTATTAATCATAATATTTTCAATCTTTTTCTTATTATTTACATCTTCAATTTCTTTAATCAAACGATGCTTATCTTCCAATGATAGTGTTTCTACAATCGCATGACGAATTCGATTACGTTCATAATCATCACTATCATTACTTTCATCATCATAATAAACAATATGATGTTCATAACAATAATTTAATAAGTCTTTCTTAGTATACTCAAGTAAAATTCTTTTAACTAAAACATCCCTTATAAATATTTCTTCTTTGACACCATAAAAATCTGGCGTTGAATGGCGTTTACGTTGCATTAGATATGTTTCTAATACATCATCAAGTTGATGAGCTACCAAAACTCCAGCACATTGAAAATAAATTGATAACGCTTTAAAATAGTCGTAGCGAATAACTCGTGCAAATGCTTGGAAATTGCCACTATCACATTTTGGTGAATATTTAACATAGCACTTTATATCACGTTTCTTACAATAATCAAGTACGCCATTCATATCACGGTCTGAAGTATCTCTTTTACCATAATTAACATGCGCTACAATCATATCAATCCCATTTTGATAACACATATCAAGAAGTGCCATAGAATCAGCACCACCACTGACACCAATTACCCAACGACTATATTTTAGTTCTTTAAATTTATCCATTTTTATCACCATATTTGCTTATTATATCATAAGCCATTTCAATTAAGAAGAAACATTTATAAACAAAAAATGGCCCGAAGGCCATTTTTATTAAAGTCTTTCCAGAAATTTACACAAGAATGTATAAGTAGTATCAAAAGAAACTAAATCTAATTTTTCTCCTGGAGTATGCACATCATATAAGTTTGGCCCCATTGTTACCATATCCATATCAGGGAATTTGTTTTTAAAGATTCCACATTCTAGTCCACCATGAATGGCTTCTAAGCGAATTTTACTTCCGTGAATTTCTTCATATACTTCTTCCATAACATCGCGAACAACAGAATTTTCCATGTAATCCCAACAAGGATACCAGTTATCTTCTTTTGTATCAAAACCAAAAGCTTCACCTAGTACATGTAATTCATCTTCCATATCGCGGACATAAGATTCTAATGCGCCACGAATTGAAATTTCACAACTAAATTTATCACTCATTGAAATTACACCAATGTTTTCACTGGCAATTGTTAAACCATCCAGCAAATCACTCTTATGGCGGAAACCACAAGGCATTGTATATACTAATTTAAGAATTGAACTACTTGTTTCATGATCAATTACTTTTTCTACATTACATTCTGTAAGTTCAAATGTAAATCCTGCATCACTATGTTCAAGTTCTTTTTTAACTTGTCCACCAAATTCTTCTACAATTGCTTTTACTGTTTCTAAATTTGCTTCACTTGTAAAGACAATCGTTGATTCACGAGGAATCGCATTAATTTTTAATCCACCGACAAAATCAACTAAACATACAGGATGAACTTTATTAATTTGATAAACAATACGTGAAGCAATTTTATTTGCATTACCACGTTCACGATGAATTTCTCCACCAGAGTGTCCTCCTAATAAACCACCAATGCTTAATTTATATCCTTTTGCATTTACTATTTTATAAGTTAACGCTTTCGTGAAAGCAACATCAATTCCACCAGCACTAGCGGTATTACTAACATCTTCCTCTTCACCATCAATATTAATTAAACGGCGGCCAGTAATCCATGTTGGATCAAGTTTAAAGGCACCTTCCATTGTGCTTTCTTCTTGGGTTGTGAATAATGCTTGCATCTTAGGATGTTTTAGATTAGGGTCTGCCAGAACGCTCATAATATAAGCAACTCCTGCTCCATCATCAGCTCCAAGTGTAGTACCTTTTGCTCTTAAGAAACCATCTTCAATATATAAATCTAAACCATCTGAATTAAAATCATGTTTTGAATCATTATTCTTTTCATCTACCATATCAATATGTGCCTGAAGTACAATTTCTGGATGATCTTCATAACCTTTACTTGCAGCCTTTTCAATTACAACGTTGTATACTGCATCTTGGCGAACTGATAATCCTAATTCTTTTGCAAAGGCAACAATATGATCACTAATTGCTTTCTCATTTCCTGAACCATGAGGGATCTTTGTCAATCCTTCAAAATATTTTTGATAAGTCTTATTACAGTCAAATAATTCCATGTGAAAACCTCCTTTATTTTCTACATTCTCACACATTTATATACGAATGTAAAGGTGTAAGCCTCAAAATTACCGATTATACAATCAAAGCCTACACATCTGGGGTTTTTCACATAAACTCTAACTTTTTATCTTATCAACAATCGCTAATAAAACAGTTGAATCATCAAAGCGATCTTGCTTCGATAAGATATTCATCATTGACTCAATTTGCTCTCTCGCATTTGTTTTATCTCTAGTTTTTATCCATTCATAAATTTCATCCAAATGAATCCCATCAGATACCATCAAATAGGCATCTTTGGCCTTTAATTTCACTTTAAAACAATCGGGTTCCATTGTATTTACAATCCCGATTGGAAGCGCACTTCCATTCACTTCAAATACTTCATTATCGCGGATTAAAAAGGTTGGACATGCTGCTGATTTAGAAATATAAGCATAGCCAGAGGATTGATCAAAAGATACAACATCAAGGGTTGCATAAGCATCACTTTGTAGTAATTTATTGATACAGCGAATGCAACTATCTTGGGCAATGCCACATGCAATCATTCTTTGAAAAATATTTGTTATTAACCGCGAAGAATTTGCCGCTTTAACCCCATTCCCCATTCCATCTGATATCATACAAACAACATTTTGACGAAATTGAAAGATAGAGAAACAATCACCACTTTTTTCATAAATATTCTTAGCAGAATCACCATAAGCATCAATCTTAAATACCGGTGCACTGTGTATTACAATGCGATGCGTCATTTTCTTTAAACGTCTTGCTTTTATTTCATCGATCTCAAAGCGACACTTTAAAATCACTTCTAATAAAGGAATTAAAGTTGATGTTATTTCACTTCTTTTAATATCCATTATCGTTAATTCAATATATATTTCGCCTCGATGATTTTGATTCAGCAACAAATCATCAACAAGATAGCGATAACCTTCTAGTGCCTTTAATACCTTTTCTCTTTGATTATCATGATAACTATATTTCTTTAATTCATCACTACTATATACAAGTGCCGTACTCATATTTGACAACATATCCGCTTCAACATTTGAAAATGATTCATAATAAGTAGAAAGTGATGAAAATATACTAGAAAAATTGGCTAGTTTCAAATTCAAATCCTCTAGCCCAGCCTCATTGTCCTTCATTAAAACATCATCACACTTTAAATATGGAATGAAACGTTCTTGGTAAAGCAGACATATTAATCCAATGCTTATAGATGAGGCAATATTAATGTAATTCCAATCGAAATAAAATATAGCTAAAATGCTTAATAATAATTGTATCTTTTTTTGGTTTTGATACAAACTTAATAATAAAAATAATATTACCCAGGGAATTATTATAATGTTTGGATGGATTACTGAAATTAATAAAACACTAAGCAATACGTCAATTGGTTTACATAGAAGCGCAATCATAAAAATTGTAATATGGACAAAATAAATAGAATCAATTTTTAAATTAAGTTGTATTAATATAAATAAAATACTAAGCAATATGGATGCATAGATACTTTTATGTAATTGAAGTTTTCTCTCTACCCAACGAATATTATAATTTATATTGAACAAATTTAGTCCGAGATAAATTAAAATTGTAAATGAAACATTCATATTTGGACTTAAATATAATAAATATGGAATAGCAATTAATATACAAATCCATGGTAAGCATTTCATACGATTATACTTACTCATAATCGCAATTTGGATACACAAAAAGTAAAAACTGAAAATTAAAGCATCGATGTAAAAAAAGATCAATCCCTTAAAAAAAGATATAATAAGTAACACGCTCATAACCATTTTAACTTCATGTTTCTTTCGCATTGTTACATAAGCAATAAAGGGTAACCGAAAGGCAATTGCAAAAGGTTCACTTACCAAACCAATCAAACATGCACATAAAATAATATATAAGTCTTGTAACATAATACTATTTTTTAAATGATAAACTTGAATTTTAACTTTTTCCACAAGCGACACCTCTTTCTCTAACATATTAGAGGATAGCGCGTTCATAACTTGTCGAAAACAGTCAATCAATACAGTTTTTAAAACGAAGTTTTATCTCTTTAAATATTTCATCCTCTTCATTTATATGAGCTTTTACCTCAATCATTCGCGCCGTGTTAATGAATTTTGCATCATTTAAAAATAAAACACTTTTTTTAACTAGCCCTTTAATTAATCCAATCTGCATTAAATGAGCTTTCCCTAATGGATTATCTTCACTTAGTGCTTGTTTGTAGGTATGATAATTTGAACTCATCGGAATAACTAATGCCTTCCCATTCATTATTGACATTACAATACCAAAATGTTGATATCCAGATTCATTAATATACGCTTCTCCAAAGTCAATAAAACATATATCACCAATTTTAATTTCAATTCCCAGTTCACTACAAGAATATAATTTTGCTCGTTCACGATAATTCTGTTCACTAATCATTTTTCCTAATACTTCCGCATTATCTAATAAAGCATATTCACAACTCTTTTCTCCAATATAATCATTCCATAGTTTTGGCCAATAGTCCGCTTCTTGGATTGTTCCCTTTCTTGACTCATTTTTTAATAAAGCACTCAATTTACGTACTTCCAAAATACTCACCTCTTATTTAAGGATGTCCCTCTTATACCTCTACATACGTATAAAGTTGAATAAATCCTAAATAATTAAAAAAAACTGCATTATTTTGCAGTCTCGTCTTGTTTCTTATCTTTGTTATCCACTTCTTCAAATGGATGAACTTGTAATAGGTCGGTTGTATCTTTACCTTTTAACCGATTTAATAAGGATATGATAGGATGATAAGATGGAGATATCATTCCACTAGTTTCTATAAATATTTCAATTGTAAGGCCAATAACAAATAACGTAATCAATCCTGCTGCTTTATTAATAATATATACATAGGCAGTTACTCCAAATAAAGCAGTAACTCCATATAAAATTAATACTGTATTACGATGACCAAAACGGCGCATCAGTACATGGTGCAGATGATTCTTATCTGCCTCTGAAAATTTATGACCTAAAGAGGCTCGCCGCAAGATAGCCGATATTGTATCAACAATGGGAACGGTTAGCATTAAAATTGGTAACCCTAATGTGATTAGCGTTGAACTTTTAAAGCCAAGTAAAGATATAGCAGAAATCACAAATCCCAAGAAGAGTGCACCACAATCCCCCATGAAAATCGATGCAGGATGAGAATTATAGATTAAAAAACCCAGGGTAGCTCCGGCCAGAATTAAAGAAAGTGTACTAATATCTGCACGTTGTTCAATAACCGACAAAGAAGCGATAACGACCAAAATAATTACGCTTAACCCACCCGCTAGTCCATCCAATCCATCGATTAAATTAACTGCATTGGTGATTCCCGTAATCCATAAAAAAGTTATGAGAAAAGTAACAAAGCCCATACTAATTGTTATATTGAATGGTAGACGAATTACTTCTAAGTATACATCTCCCATTGTCATTAATATAATTGCGGCAATGGTTTGAAACCCAAATTTATAGATTGGCTTCAAATTATCCATATCATCCACTAATCCACCAACAAACATAATCGTTCCACCTAAAACAATCGCATTTATTGAAGCATCCACTTCCATAAAGCATGCCATGCCAATCATAAAAGATATATAAATGGCAACTCCACCAACTCTTGCAATCGCCTTTGTATGAATGGTTCTTTCATTCATTTCAGCAAAAATACCAAGATAACAAGCAATTTTTTTAATTAGTGGTGTAATAGCGACAGATAAAAGGAACGGGACGCCAAGATACATTAGCCAATCCATATCCACACCTCTATTTCAATATTATTAACGTACAAGATGTAAGTTTTCTAACAAAATACCTGTACCTTCAGCTACACAACGTAAAGCATTCTCCGCAACGTAAACTGGGATATGTAATTCATTCTTTAATAATTCATCGATACCATGAAGTAAAGCTCCACCACCAGTTAATACAATTCCACGAGTTACAATATCACTTGAAAGTTCAGGAGGTGTTTGTTCCAATACTGTTTTACAAGCACGAACAACATTCTGTAAACTCTCACGCATTGATATTTCTACATCTTCACTAGATAAAGTAATTGTATGTGGTAATCCAGTAACTAAATCACGACCACTAACTTCCATCGTATCATGACGAGATCCCTTCCATGCTGTACCAATTTGTTTTTTGATATCTTCAGCAGAACGATCTCCAATTAATAATTTCTTTTCATCTTTAATAAATTTAATAATATCACGATCCATTGTATCACCAGCAACTTTTAAAGAAGTACTTGATACAATTTCACCTAACGATAATACGGCAACATCAGTCGTACCACCACCGATATCAAGAACCATACAACCACTTGGTTTTGAAATATCTAAACCAGCTCCAACTGCAGCAACTTTTGGTTCTTCTTCAATATATACTTTTTTAGCACCTGCACGATAAGCGCAATCACGGATTGCGTTACGTTCAACACTTGTAATATTAGATGGACAACAAATTAATATTGTTGGACGTTTAAACATTCCTTTAATATCTAACTTCTTCAAGAAGAAATTTAACATAATCTCAGTAACTTCAAAATCTGCGATAACTCCATCTTTTAAAGGACGAATTGCCAATACTCTACCAGGTGTTCTTCCTAACATATCTTTTGCTTCTTGACCTGCAGCTAAACATTTCTTAGTTTCTGCATCTATAGAAACCACCGAAGGTTCATCAATAACGATGCCTTCACCTTTGACATAAATTAATAAATTCGCTGTTCCTAAGTCGATTCCGACTTCTTTTGTAAATAGCATGAAAATTTCCTCCATTCTTGAGCATAAACATTATACCACAGTTTTTCAATTATAAAAGAATTATTAAGTAAAATAAAAGTACCCAAAGGGTACTAATTGATATCATTAACTTTTTTACCATATATGCTTTCAGGATTGATAATTTGACCTTTTTTTTCAACAACAACATGTAAATGATGACCCAACTCCTTATTATATATATTAGTAGAGGACTTTCCTAAGATATCATTTTGTTTCACTTTATCCCCAACTTTTAACCCACTTTCTTTCATTGATTGATAACATATTTCCACATCTCTACTCTTAATTTTAATTGTCTCACCAAAAAGAGAATCAACGCGTACTTCACTCACTTCTCCACTCAGAATTGCGACTACATCAAATACTTGATTTTCAAAACTGTAGTCACTTCCTTGATTACCACGATACGTTCCTTCAAACTCTGTAACGTTTTTTATTGCTTCATCACTTCCATCAAAGAAACCCAATACAATCTTTGCATCTACCTTATAAGGACGAATCGCTTTTTCCTCTTGATTTGGTAATGCGATAACAAGTTTATCCTGATTTGCGATTACCGGTTCATCGCTCTTACTTCCTAAAGGCCCACGATAGGAATAAGACATAACTCCAACCATAATTAGTAAACAGGCACTAAATGCAATCAACAATCTTTTTTTTGTTTTAGAACTACCTTTCTTTGTGTAACTATACATATCATCACCTCTATGACGATTATGCCCTTAACCATTCCCTTTTATACCTTAATTTTCTCAATTTTCACATCCGTATAATAATGCTTAAGAATATCCAAATATTTATAACCTTCAATTGCCATTCCTTGAGCACCATATTGAGACATCCCAATTCCATGTCCATAACCGTTTGTAATAAAAGTAATCTCATCTTCATTTTCACTTATTTCAAAACTACTACTTCGAAGCGATAATTTCTCTCTTAATTCTCTACCACTAAAAACAATACCATCGATGATTACTGTTTTCACATAACCACTTGAATAATAAGTTGGCGTCCCTATTTGAGAAACGAAACTTTGAAAACCAAGCTTTTGTCCTATTTCTTGTCTACTTAAAACTTTACTTTGTGTCACTTGATCATTCACTTCTTTATCCCAATGAGAATCAACTGAAACTAGATATGGAGTTACTTTTTGCCAATACTCAGAAGCATTATTTGTTTTACCACAAGAACTCGAAAAAAAAACAGCGCTAATAGCTTCCCCATTATATGTAATGATTTCACCTTTCGTTGCCCTACAAGCTTCCTTTATAATATTAATTTTCTCATCATAATCCTTATTCCATTGTACCCGCAATTCTTCCTCACTTTTATAAACCTGTGAAATAGTTGTATCATCCACTACAAAGCCTCTTTGTTTCACAAAAGTTCTAGCAGCAACACTTTGTGCCTTTAATGCTTCTAACGCAAAAGTTGCTGGCATTTCGGATGCGACAACACCAACAATATATTTCTCCAATTCTTCCATTACAACACTTCCATCACTTCTTTTAATTGTAACCAAAATATCATCTATTTTAATATTATTTTCTTGTTTATCAACAATATTATCTTTTCTTATCACTACATCCTTTTTATCTAAACATAACCATAAAAATAGTGAAACAAATAATATAATACAAATACCAATAAAATGAAATAGACTTCTCAAAAAAATCACCTCATAATAATCTATGAAATGATTAAATAATAATGCTCATTATTTTTTCTTTCTAAATTCACTCGGTGATACTTGGTAGAACTTCTTAAATACTTTATTGAAATAAAATTGGTCTTCAATACCAACACTCAATGCTACTTCTTTAATCTTAATATTAGGATCTTGTAGTAAGACTAATGCTTGTTGCATCTTCTTCTCATTTATATAATATATTAAATTCTCTCCTGTTTGTTTTTTAAACATTCGACTTAGATAACTTTCATTCATCTTAAATCGCTCACTTAACATTGTTAACGTAATCTTATCTCTATAATTAGCATCTAGATAATGTATTATATCCATTACATCTTTACGATAACGATTCATTGAATTATCTCTTACCCATTGTTCAATTGCCATAAATAATTCATCTAAGATTTCATTCAGTTTATCAATTGTTTCACATAAATTAATCTTAGTTTTTTCATTCTCTAATGATAGAGTTGTCTTTAATCCCTTTTCCATTTCTTTACCTTCAATATTATTAAAAACAAAATAATAGAACTCCTTAACATTTTCAGGCTTAATAAAATGTTCTTTCATATAAGCTAATGACCTTGTTTTGATTTCTTTAATTTCATCAAAACGTCTTTGTTCCATACAAGTTATAATATCTAAATGGAAGGTTATTTCATCGAAGTTTAATAAATTAAATGTTGGTAATTCTTCTGTTTCAATTAAAACTCTTTCGCCTACATAAAAACGCATTTCATGAAGTTCTAATAAATTATCATATAAACTTAAAAAAGTTTCAATGTGATGAGCAATTCTAGATATCGTAATTGATAAATCCAATTTAAAATTTTGATTAATATTCTTCATTATAATATTACAGATATTAGCTGTACGAAGTTTATCTTTTCCTTTAAAAATAATGATACCTGAATGATTTGATACAAAAATAACTTGATGGTGAACAAGTGAAGGAATTGATGTTTCTATCATATTCGATAGGTTTTCTTTTAATTGAGCATGATTATGCACTAATGTTGAATAAATCAAATGAATATTATCAACTCTAAAATATGCAATTTGATAATCGCCTTCAAGAACCTTTAAATCTGCTTCTTGTAAGGAATTTATAAATTCATGATTATATACAGCATGCTTATTTTTCCTTAGAACCAATAATTGTTTTAATTTCTCTAAAGAATGCTCCTGTTGTTTTGAAGATTCTTCATCACTTACTTTAAAACATTCTTTTACCTCGTTTAAGACAGTTATTAAATCCTCTTCATTCAAGGTTGATTTTAATAAATAATCAAATGCACCATCTTTCATTGCCCAACGCACATTGTTATACTCATAATGATCACTAATAATAATTACTTGTATCGTCTCATCAATTGAATGTATTTGTTTAATCAAAGACGGTTGATTACAATCAGTTACTTCATAATCCATTAGAACAATATTAGGATGATATTCATTTAAGACGTTAATAAGCATATCTGTATCTTTCATATAATTGACGATTTCAATATCCTGTTCATGCCAATCAATATTTTTGTTTAATGCATTACGAATCGATTTGTCAGTATCAATAATAATTGCTTTATACATAATTATTCCTCTCAATTCTTAATAAGAATATTATCTTAAATTCCATTATAAAGAGTCAGTGCTAATAAAAATTGTGCCACAACATAACCCAAGCCAATTGCAAGCAACAATAGTAAGACTTGAACTTTCATCGGTTTTCTTACATCACAAAAACGATCAAAATGCAAAGAGCTTAAAGCATAAAAGCTCACAACAAAGCATAATAAATGAACTGTAATATTAACTAATTTATATAACATAAGAATCCCTCCATTTCTATATATTATAAGCGAAATCAATTAAAAGTGCAAAATATTTAATATTATAGGAAATAAAATACATAGAAAAAAGCGCCGAAGCACTTTTAACCTTGTTCAAATTGTGAATTATATAAGTTACAATAGAAACCATTTTTCTTTATTAATTCATTGTGATCTCCAACTTCAACAATATCTCCATCTTTCATCACAAGAATTAGATCTGCATCTTTAATGGTTGATAAACGATGAGCGATAATGAAACAAGTACGATTCTCCATCAGTTTATCCATGCCTTTTTGAATCAATACTTCTGTACGAGTATCAACGGAACTTGTTGCTTCATCCAAAATTAATATTTTGGGATTTGCTAAGAAAGCACGAGCAATCGTCAACAACTGTTTTTGTCCTTGGGATATATTACTACTTTCTTCATTAATAATCGTATCATATCCATGATCCAAGGTACGAATAAAGTGATCTACATAAGCAGTATCTGCCGCCTTTACTACCTCTTCATCACTAGCATCTAATCGACCATAACGTAAGTTCTCCATGATGGTACCATTAAATAACCATGCATCTTGCAAAACCATTCCAAACAGAGAACGTAAATCTTCACGACGATAGTTTTTGATATCATGACCATCTATATAAATTGTTCCACGATTCAATTCATAGAAACGCATTAATAACTTAACAATCGTTGTCTTACCAGCACCAGTTGGTCCAACAATAGCAACACGTTTCCCGGCTTTTACATACATCGAGAAATCATTGATTACTATTTTATCATCATTATAACCAAAGTGGACATTTTCAAAAGATACAGTTCCATCCACAATTGAATTACCTTTATCATCAACAATTGGACTAGGTGTCGTTGTTTCTAATACTTCTTCTTGCTCCGCAAGGAACTCAAAGACGCGTTCAGCTGCTGCTGCCGTTGATTGTAATACATTCATTGTTTGTGCAACTTGAGTAATTGGTTGATTAAAGTTTCTTACATATTGGATAAACGCTTGAATATCACCAATTTGAATTTGTCCCGTAATTGCCAAATAACCACCAAGAATACAAACACCAACATAACCTAAATTTCCTACAAATTGTGATATCGGTTGCATTAAACCACTAAGAAATTGAGATTTCCATGCCGAATCATATAAATTGTTATTAAATGTTTTAAATGTTTCAATCGATTTTTCTTCACCATTAAATGCCTTCATAACCATATGACCACTATACATCTCTTCAATATGACCATTTACATTTCCAAGTGATTCTTGTTGTCGAGCAAAGAATTTTTGTGAATGTTTAATTACTTGAGTAACCATAATAACCGATAATGGTAATACTACCATCGCCATTAGTGTCATTTGCCAACTAATCGTAAGCATCATAACAATAATACCAATGAGTTGCACAATTGATGTTATCATCTGTGATAACGATTGGTTTAAAGTCTGAGCAATCATATCAACATCGTTGGTAATTCTTGAAAGTACTTCACCATGCGTCTGCTGATCAAAAAATTTAAATGGTAAACGATTAATCTTTTCTGCCAATGCTTTGCGAAGATTATAGGATACCTTTTGTGCGACTCCACTCATTAAGAAATTCTGTACATAACTAAATAAGGAAGATATTACATATAAAATAATTAGGAATATTAAGATTCCTGCAATCTTATTAAAGTCAATTCCACCTTGACCGCTGACCTTTAACATAAATCCTTCTGCAAGCGTAGTCGTTGCCTTACCTAATATTTTAGGACCAACAATCATAAATACAGTTGAACCGATTGCGAAGATAAATGAAACAATGATTGCTAGGTAAAATGGTTTTAAATATTTAATTAATTGTAACATTGTGCCCTTAAAGTTACGGGCTTTTTCAACGGGTCTATTTCCTCCATGGCCTCCACCAAATGGACCTTTTCTTATATTTGAAGGACGATTTTCTTTACTCATTTGTAAGTTCCTCCTTCGATAATTGTGAATAAGCTATTTCTTGGTAAACTAAACAATTTTCCATTAGTTCATCATGAGTACCAATCCCCACTACTTTTCCATTATCAAGAACAACAATTCGTTGCGCATGCATAATTGATGAAATACGTTGTGCTACTAATAACACTGTACTCTTTGTTTTTTCACAAAGTTCATTTAACGCTTTTCGTAATTTCGCATCTGTCTTAAAATCCAAAGCAGAGAAAGTATCATCAAAAATATATATTTCAGGTTGTTTTGCTAATGCTCTAGCAATCGATAACCGCTGTTTTTGACCTCCAGATACATTTGTACCACCTTGAGCAATTGGTGTTTGTAAGCCTTCCGGTTTTTCATCAATAAATTCATCCGCTTGAGCAATTGATGTCGCAAGTTTTAACTCTTCGATACTTGCATCTTGTTTTGCATAGCGAAGATTTGATTCAATTGTTCCTGAGAATAATGTACCTTTCTGAGGAACATAACCAATCTTTTCACGTAAATTGTGTTGGGTTACTTCACGAATATCTACTCCATCAATTTCAATTGAACCAACACTAACATCAAAGAAACGTGGTACTAAATTAATAATCGTTGATTTTCCACTACCAGTACTTCCAATAAATGCAGTTGTTTCTCCAGGTTTTGCGATAAAACTAATATTCTCTAATACATTTTCTTCGGCACCAGGATATGCAAAACTTACATTTTTGAATTCCACATAACCCCGTTTTGTTTTATCAAATAATTTTGATTTCTTAGGATCTACAATTGATGGATTGGTATCTAATACTTCCATAACCCGTAGTGCTGCAACCGATGCTCGAGGAATCATAATTGATATCATTGTTATCATTAAAAATGACATTATGATTTGCATGGAATATTGAATGAATGCCATCATATCTCCAATTGCAAGATTACCTGCATCCATTTGGTGAGCTCCTACCCATACAATTAATATCGAAACTGAGTTCATAATTAACATCATTACTGGCATTAAACATGACATGACTCGATTAACAAATAAATTCACTTTTGTAATATCTAAATTTGCTTTATCGAACTTCTTTTCTTCATGTTTTTGCGTATTAAACGCTCTTATAACAGGTAATCCATCTAAGAATTCACGAAGTACTGCATTTAATTTATCTGTTAATTTTTGAATCGTTTTAAACTTAGGCATAACAACACTAAAGGCAACCATCATTACACTTAAAATTAAAACAACAACTAAAGCAATGATCCATGTCATACTAGCATTTGAATTAACGACTTTAATGATGGCTCCAATTCCCATAATCGGAGCATATATAACAATTCTAAGCACCATTACTAGAACCATTTGTATTTGTTGAACATCGTTAGTTGTTCTTGTGATTAGGGTTGAAGTAGAAAACTTATTAAATTCTGCACTTGAGAAATGTTCAACTTTATCAAATACATCATTACGCATATTCTTAGCAACTCCAGCTGCAACACGTGCTGCAAGAAAGCCTACGGCGATGGCTGCGGCTGTTGATAATAATGCAATGAGTAACATATAACCACCTTTATTAAAGAGGTAACCATATTGTATTGCTTCTGTATCGATACCAATTTGTTTGTATTCACCCTTTACATATTGGGCATTGGTTGTTTTTGTTGCGCTACTACCCATCGTATCAATCTGTTTATCTAAAGAAGTTTTTAAATCATTAATCTTCTCTTTTGGCATATAACCTAAAGCCATAAAGGGATCCATATGTGGTGGTAATTTCTTCATCATCTCACTATTTGGATCTTTGCTTTGTTGATTTACACCTTGAACTAACATTTCGGGTTTACTCAATGCCTTTTCTAGTGCTTTATGTGTTTTATCTTTAACATCTTTTATTACATAAACATTTTCCTTCTTTAAAACTGGATAATCCTCTAATTCAGTTTTACTTGCATCGCTTTTCTTAACTAAATTATAACTAGACATGAATAATGTTTTTTCGTCTTCTTCCATAAAAATCGACAATTTATTATATTCATTTTCTCTTATAACTTTTGGTACACCATTTTCAATTCCACCAGATTGAATACCAACATTAACAATATTAGACATATAGTCTGGTAATGCTAATTCACAATTCGCCTGAAGGAATAACAAAGCCACAATTGTGATAATTGAAACAATAAATGGCTTTAAATATTTTCTTATTCTCAACATTTTCAAGTCTCCTTTCATTTCATTCTTTTAATGTATTTCCAAATTCAATTGCTTTCTCCATAATTCTTATTAAGGCACTACTATCTTCTTCACCTAAATATGATAAAAAACTTTCAAGTCTTTGGGCAATTTGTTTCTCTTTCACTCGTAGCATCTTACAAGCCTGAGGTGTTACTTGTACATAAACACTGCGACGATCGCTATCTAATATAATTCTTTCAATCCAACCTTTCATTTCAAACTTGCGAGCTACTTGGGAAATAGCAGCTGGAGAAATATGAAAATGATCGCTGATCATACTCATTTTAACTGGATTTTCCTTACCTAATTTAATAATTGTACGAAGCATCATACAATCACGTGGAGATAAATCATCGTGCTTTTCATTCTTTTCACTAAATTGATTTTTAAATATATAAGTTAAGTGAAAAAACCGTCTTACTTTTTCATAATCTTCCATTGTAATACCCTCCTAGCATAATAGTTAAGTTACTTAACAATTAACTATATTAAGTATTATACTCATCCTTAAAAACAATGCAAGGATTTTTTATATTTCACACATTATCACAAAAGTTCTAGTCTTATCTTCGTCAAATATATAATTTTTATGCATAAAAAAACTACTCACAAACAGTAAGTAGTAATTTATTCTATTTTTCGATATGTGTTTCTTTACGATAAATTGAACTTGCTGATAATACCATAAAGAACAATAGAGCGGTTTGAATCCAGAAAATTGTATAGTCTAAGAATCCATGAACTAAGATAACAACTAAGAAGCCAGCTACTAAAGCAGCTAATGGTTGATCTAACTTCTTACGATACATATTCCATACTTCTTTTAGATTACTGCCAATATATACTGCAGCAATTGCTACACCAACAATTCCAAAACTCATAAGCGGATCTAAATAGACACTATGAGCATGTTGCGTATTATGTCCTTTATACTCTTTCCACTTAAAGAAATAAGTTAATGGACCTTGACCTAATAAGAAATGTTCTTTAATTCCAATGATAGCTGCATTCCATATTTTCATACGAACTGCGATGTTTCTTTGAAGAAATGTAAGCCGAGGTATTAAAGTTGGTTTTAAGATTAGTAAGCCTCCAGCACCAACAACACCAACACCAAACAAAGCAATAAAGATTTTATTTTTATTAAGAATTAACATAATTCCAATACCAGCTACGACAGCAGGCCATGCTGTACGACAGCCACTTAAATATAAAATCACGAAATGAAGAAGAATCGCCCCTAGATAAAATGCCATCCTCTTGAAATTCTTTAAATTACGTAAACGATAAATGCATAATAGAATACCAAATTCAACAATCATCGCAAAGTAATTCGAATTAAAGAAACCAACTCGAATTCGATATTGACGTTTGCTTGGAATTTTTAAACTCTTTAATTCCCAACCTAGTTGAACGGTAATACGATATACATATTCAAATAATGCATATGTACAACATAATACAGATAATACAATCGCAATATCAATAAACATCTCAAACGCTGATTTAGTGACATAAACACGATAATAAAATACAAATAAAACAATTAATGTAATTCCAATACTACAAGCAACGCCTAACCAATTACCATAGAACAGCGATACAGCTGTTATAAGAGCACAAAAGGCTAACATAAACTTAGAGCGAGGAACACGGTTTATAATCATCATCCATCTCTTTGTGTAAGTGACATAGCCTAAAGCAACTACAACCATAATTACAGTAATATAATAAGGTAAGAATATACTAGCACCTACAGCAATTATAATTTTTTCATCAATTGAATAACTGTTCAATTTCTTTTTTAAACATTCTAAAAATTTATTGATAATAATCAACTCCCTTAATGTATAGATTATATCATATGTAAATATTTATGGATATATAAAAGATGCAGGTTTCCCTACATCTTAATTAACTAGTTTTTTGGATACCCATCAATCTGTGCTTGGAATCCGGCAATCGCTTGTTCACTATTCGTTTTAATTGCTACTTGTACATCTAAAGCACTTTGTGCTGCAGCAAGCGTTGCATCAAGTCCTTCTTTTTCATTTTTCATTTTATTTAAATCAATATTTTTTGCTTCAATTACTGGTTTATCAGCTTCCACATTAGGATCCAATTTGGCAATTTCAGCCATTACTAATTCAATCTGTCCCTGTTTTTTAATAACCGCTTCATTTGCTAAATCACGAGTCTTAGTAGCTGCTGTTATCTTAGGTTCTACTTCTCTTATTTTACCCTCTTCACTCGCTATCTTCTGTCTCAATGCATTGATTTGAGCAGTATAATCAGGCTTTTCTGGCTCTTCTTTCGTTGGTGTTGTTGGCTTTTTATCTGGTTTTGATGGTTTCTTTATAGGTGTTTCTACCTGCTCATCATCTTTCGCTGGTTTATCGCTGCCTTTAGGTCCAAACATGTCCCATAAAAATACGCCAGCACCAATAACAATAATCACAACAATTCCAATAATAACGCCAGTTATTATCTTATTAACTTTATCTTCACTCATTTTACCTTTTTTCTTATCTTTTTTGTCTTTACCATTTTTGCGAGGTAAAATTGGTTCTTCTTCCACAAAATCATGGACAATTTCTTCTTTTTCAACAACTGGTTGTGTGCGATTTGATTTTAAAATTGTTAAGGTTTTATCATTATCAAAATCATGTTGATCTTCGTTACCAGATTTCAACGCTGATTCATTTACCGTGTCACCATAATTGTTTGAATTCTTTGTTTCATATGTATCATAAGCTGAACTTAAATCAGTTGGCTTCTTATTTGCATAATCAACATATTCTTCTTGTTCCTTTTTTTCATCTTCTTCATACTCACGAATCATATTTAATAAGTCTTCATCTTCTGATGAATATATCTCTTTGTCGTCGTTATTTTTTTGCATTGTCCTGCCTCCATTCATTAGATAGCCTATATAATATATCATATGAAAGTTAAAATGAAAATAGTAAATATTATTTAAACATTGTTTCACATTTTTTTATATGACATATTAATCTTCTATATTATACCATATCTTAATTATTAAATATTTCAGTTTATTAATATTGAACATAAAGCATCTAATTTTTACTTAAAAAAAGTAACAATCTGTTAAAAATTGCTACTTCTATAAATTAATGATTTGATACATTAATACGATTAAGTGCTTTATCTAAAGCAATTTCAGCTCGACGGATATTTGTTTTAGAATCGGTTTTCGCAAGTCTTCGTTCTGCTCTTTTTAAAGCTTCCTGAGCTCGTTTTAAATCAATTTCAGTTTTACCTTCAATTGTATCCGTTAATATTCTTGCTTCATTATCCATAAACTGTAACATTCCACCAGATATAGCATAATCATCATAAATTCCATTCTTCTTTAAAGATAACTTACTCGTTGCAAGCATTGCGACAATTGGCATATGATTCGGTAAGATAGTTCGTTCACCATCAACGGTTTTTAAATGAATTGCTTCTACTTCTTCACTTAAATATAAACCAATTGGGGTGATGATTTTAATCTTAATCATTATTCTTCACCAAGCGCTTTTGCCTTTGTAATTACTTCTTCAATTGTACCTGCAAACATGAATGCTTGTTCTGGTAAATCATCATATTTACCATTGAGTAATTCTTTAAAACTACGAACCGTTTCTTCTTTCGGTACATAGCGACCTTGCATTCCAGTAAACTGCTCGGCAACACTAAATGGTTGAGATAAGAAATTACGAACTCGACGTGCTCGGTTTACAACAATTTTATCTTCTTCACTTAATTCATCCATTCCTAAAATGGCAATAATATCTTGAAGTTCTTTATAACGTTGAAGTAAAGATTGAACGCCACGGGCTACTTCATAATGCTCCTCACCTACAACAAGTGGATCTAGTACTCTTGAATTAGATTCAAGTGGGTCAACAGCTGGATAGATTCCTAAAGCAGCAATACCACGATCCAATACTGTTTTCGCATCTAGATGTGAGAATGCAGTAGCTGGCGCTGGATCCGTTAAGTCATCCGCAGGTACATAAATTGCCTGTACGGAAGTGATGGAACCATTCTTTGTCGATGTGATACGTTCTTGTAGTTGACCCATTTCGGTAGCTAATGTTGGTTGATAACCAACTGCGGATGGCATTCTTCCAAGTAACGCACTTACCTCGGAACCGGCTTGAGTAAAACGGAAGATATTATCAATAAATAATAATACATCCTGATGATCTTCATCACGGAAATATTCTGCCATCGTAAGTCCTGATAACCCAACTCTCATTCTAGCTCCTGGAGATTCATTCATTTGTCCATAAACTAAAACGGTTTTATCGAGAACACCACTATCTTTCATTTCATGGTACATATCGTTACCTTCACGTGTTCGCTCACCAACACCAGTAACAACCGACATACCACCATGTTCTTTAGCAATATTATGAATTAATTCTTGAATCAAAACGGTTTTACCAACTCCGGCACCACCAAATAATCCAATTTTACCTCCCTTTGAATAGGGGCAAAGTAAATCAATAACTTTAATTCCTGTTTCTAGTATTTCAGTTGAAGTTTGCTGTTCATCAAAAGTTGGTGCCTCACGATGAATTGGCATTCTTTTTGTTGCTTTATCTAATGGTGCTAAACCATCTATTTCATCACCTAATACATTAAACATTCTACCAAGTACGATATTCCCTACGGGAACACTAATTGCAGCACCGCTGTCAACTGCCTCCATACCACGTACTAATCCATCCGTTGATCCCATGGAGATACAACGAACACGATCATCACCAATATGCTGAGCAACTTCAACAATTAAGTTCTTGCCATCCTTTAAAGGAATTTCAATCGCATTTAGTAAAGAAGGTAATTCTTCATCAAATAAAATATCGACGACAGGTCCAATGACCTGAATGATTTTTCCTGTATGTTTACTCAAATCATTCACTCCTTTCATTCGAGTGCATTTGCTCCGCCAACAATTTCAGTAATTTCTTGCGTGATTGCCGCTTGTCGAGCTTGGTTAAATTGTAATTCTAAAGTTTCAACTAATTCATTTGCATTATCTGTAGCACTTTCCATTGCCGTTCTTCTACTAGCTTGTTCACTAGTTTTTGTTTCCAAATAATAACTAAATAAAAGTGAGCGGATATACATCGGAACTAAGTCATCTAAAATCTGATCACCTTGTGGTTCAAAGATTGTTTCTCGACTTACCTTTTGTTCCTCTCCTACTTCAACTGGTAATAATTTAATCATTTCTGGAATAAAGGTTACTGCATTTTTAAAATGTGTATAAACAATTCTAATTTCACTTATTTCACCATTTATATAACGTTCTAAAGCTTCATCACCTATCTTAGAGATTTGATTGTATCCATCATCATCAATATCAATGATACATTCACTTACATTAAAATCTCGGTGCTTTGACCATGCTTGACCACGACTTCCAATCATAATAATCTCATCTTTTTCATTAAATTCATTTGTTAATAAGCGATATATATTCGCATTGTATCCACCACATAATCCCATATCACTTGTAAAGACAATATTTAATGGATGATCAACACTTGGTTTAACTAAATAAGGATGAGTTGAATATTTCATTGACGCAAGAATCGAAGAAACTGTTTCCTTTAAATAAAAAGCATATTCTCGATTCTTTTCCATATTCTCTTTTTGTCGTTTTAATTTACTGGCAGCTACAAGTTGCATAGCTTTGGTAATCTTACGCGTAGAATCAATCGAACGAATTCTCGCTTTAATCGCTAACTTATTTAGTGCCATAAACTAGCCTTGAAGGATCGAATTGAATTGTGTCGCAAATACATCGAGTGCGGCCTTGATCTTCTGATCCAGTTCTTCATCGATTTTTTGTTTCTCATCTAGTTCCTTTAATATTTCAGGATGTTCTCGATGAATAAATTTATGCATTTCTTTCTCATAATGGCGAATTTCATGAACAGGAACTACTTTCAAATACTTATATTTAGCGGCAAATAAAGATAATACTTGCTCACCCATTGTAAGTGGCTCATATTGTTGTTGGACTAATAACTGCGTTAAACGTTCTCCATGATCCAATGTTGCTTTTGTAGTTGCATCTAAATCACTACCAAATTTAGAGAATGCTTGCATTTCACTATACTGTGCTAATTCAAGTTTTAAAGAACCAGAAACTTGTTTCATTGCCTTAGTTTGAGCCGCACTACCTACACGAGATACCGATAAACCAGAATCTACTGCTGGTCGAATTCCTGCATTAAACAACTCCGTTTGAAGGAAAATTTGTCCATCCGTAATCGAAATTACATTCGTTGGAATATAGGCAGAAATATCACCGGCTTGCGTTTCAATAATTGGTAGAGCCGTTAAACTTCCTCCACCTAATTCATCATTAAGTTTTGCCGCACGTTCTAATAAACGAGAATGTAAATAGAATACATCTCCAGGATATGCTTCACGTCCAGGTGGGCGTTTTAATAATAATGACATGGTACGATAGGCAACTGCATGTTTACTTAAATCATCATAAACAATTAAAACATCATCGCCATTTTCCATCCATTCTTCACCAATCGCACAACCTGCATAAGGTGCAATATATTGTAATGGTGCTGGTTGTGATGCTGTTGAAGATACAATTGTCGTATATTTTAATGCATCATGAGCTCGAAGTTTTTCAACTATCTGCGCAACGGTACTTGCCTTTTGTCCAATTGCTACATAAATACATTTAATTCCTGAGTCTTTTTGGTTCAAAATCGCATCAACCGCAATTGCCGTTTTACCACTTTGGCGATCTCCGATGATAAGTTCACGTTGACCACGACCAATCGGAATCATTGAATCAATAATTTTTAATCCAGTTTGAACTGGTTGAAACACTGATTTACGAGTCATAACACCAGGAGCTACTCGCTCAATCGGTCTTTTTTTATTACTAATAATCGGTTCTCCACCATCAATAGCGATACCCAATGAATTTACAACACGACCAAGCATTGCATCACCTACTGGGACTTCAACAATATGTCCAGTTCGCTTTACTTCATCGCCTTCTTTAATTCCACTGTCATCCCCCATTAATACCGCACCGACATGATCTTCTTCTAAGTTCATGACCATGCCATATACATCATCGGGAAACAACAATAACTCACCGGCCATGGCATTACTTAATCCATGAATCAAAGCAATACCATCACCAATTGTGATAACTGTACCACTTTCTCCAACTTCAAGAACATCATCGTAATGCTTAATTTGTTCTTTAATGATTTTACTAATCTCTTCAGGTCTTAAGTTCACTTGCGTTTCACCTCACGTTCCTATCCAAGTTTACTTGTAATACATTATTCTTTAATCGCTGTAAGCGACTCTTTGCGCTATTATCAATTACTTCATCTTTAATTCTAACGCGTAATCCAGCTAATAATGTTTCATCGATACCAATTTCTAATTCAATCTCTTTATTCAATTTCTTTTCTAACATTTTCTTTAAATCATCTAATTCTTTCTTTGTTAATGGCTTCGCACTTTTCACATAAGCAATTTCAATATTATGATCTTCATTATAAAGATTCATGTACGCTTTCGTAATAGAAGGCAAAGAGGAAATACGATTTTTATCTAATAACAAATAAACAAAGTTCAATATAGTATGGGATATATCCTTATTAAAAATGGTCGAAACAACCGTTTTCTTTTCTTCTCTAGAAATTTTAGGATGAGATAAAATCTTCCATAAATCAGGATTTTCTATTAAAACATCTCTCATCATTGCTAATTGTAGTTTATATGTTTCACAGGCATTTTCTTCCTTGCCTAATTCATATAAAGCAATACCATAGCCTTGTGCACTTATGCTGTCCATGAACTATCTCCAGCATGATCAATAAAGTCCTCTACATATTTCTTGTGTTCTTTATCATCTAATTCTTTCTCTACTATTTTTTCAGCCGCTAAAAAAGCAACTTCTGTAATCTGTGTTTTAATTTCATTTCGAACAGAAATCTTTTCTCTTTCAATATCTTGCATAGCTTTTTCTTTAATCTTATCTGCTTCCAATTTAGCTTGAGTTAAAGTCTCTTTCTTTTCAGCTTTTGCGCTACTTTGCGCTACATCAAGAATACTTCGAGCTTCTTCTTTCGCATTTGCAATTTGCATTTCATAATCTTGTTTAATTTGAACCGCTTGCGCTTTTTCATTCGCTGCATGATCTAGATCAGATGCAATTACTTGTTCACGACGATCAAGATAATCTAGAACTTTGCTCCAAAAAAACTTCTTTGCGACCAGCACAATCAAAAAAGTAGATACTAAGACCATAAGCATATCAATTACATTTAATCTTAAATAATTTCCTATATTAATATCCATCTGCTGATCACCTCCTTGTTTGGATCATATCTTGTTTTTATCCTTTTAAGAAAATCAAGATTAGGGCGATGATCAATGCATAAATACCAGTTGTTTCAGCTAAAGCAATACCTAATACCATGATTGATCTAATTTTACCGGCTGCATCTGGGTTTTTCCCAACTGCTTCTGCACCACGACTTGCGGCGATACCCTGTCCAATACCAGGACCTAAACCAGCAATCATTGCAATACCTGCACCTAATAGTGCCATTCCTTGTACAAAATATTCATTCATTTTAAATTCCTCCTTGTGTTTTAGTCTTCTTCATCTTGTAGTTGCGCTTCACTTAGGAAGAAGCTTGCTAATGTGAAGAAGATATAAGTTTGAATCAATCCCGAGAATACATCAAAGTATGCATGTAATAAAGGGGTAACTACAAAACCAGCAATGCCAAATGGCATCATCTCTTTTAACAGAGAATACATCAATGACATGATGATTGTACCTGCTAATAGATTACCAAATAAACGTAATGATAATGAAATTGGTAATGCTAAATCTCCAATTACGTTTAATGGAGCTAGAAACGCATAAGGCTCTAACCATTGTTTTAAACGATTCACGAGCCCATTCTCTTTAATATTCGTATATTGAATCAACAAGAACATCATAACTGCTAAGGTAACATTTACACTTAAATTTGAAGTTGGTGGTTGTAAACCCAAAAGTCCTAATAGATTACTAACCGCCATAATCATAATCAATGTACCAAAGAAAGGTAAATAATGATTCGTAGTTTTCTTTAAATTTTCACCAATAATGCTTCGACATAAACCAACCACAATTTCACCAATCAGTAAGATTCCTTTCGGTGCTTTGGAAGCATCCGCATGTTCGAATTTCTTTCCAATCACAACAAAGAGTATCCCAAAAATGAAACATATTACAAGCCAATTTAAAATACTGGCGTGAATTGGTATCTCAATCTTTCCAATGTTGATTAAGATTCCATCAAATGTATCCACTCTTTCATCCTCCTTCCTTGTTGCATATCGTATACAAATTAATTGCCAATTTATTGCATATAAATCCTGCTAATAAAGCTAGTGGATTTACATTATAAAACATCGCTATACTGAAGATAAGTGCATAGATGAGATAACGACGTATATAACTTGTATATATTTTTCTATTTAAACCACTTATATCACTATCAATTTGATTCGTCATTTTAATAATTGCATTAAAGCCAATCATCGAAGTTAAGCCACCAATCACAACTCCTAAACTAATCCTTTTTAAATCTTGAAAGATTAGGAAAGACAAAACAGTTAAGATTATGACAAAGATAATATGTAACTTTCGAATCTTTTGATACATTACTTTCTCTTCATTCATATATCTTCCCCATTGTCTTTGAATAGACGATAAAGATTACCACCAATTGCATAGGCTAATAATGCAAGCAAGAAAAATGGCGTTGTATGTAGTTTTTGATCAATAAAATGACCAATAAATACGGCTAAGATACAAGTTAAAGCCATGGTTGAAATGACCTTAATTGCCTTTTGATATTCACGCATCTTACTTTGTTCCGAATATACGATCTCCAGCATCACCTAGCCCTGGTACGATATAACCTTTTTCATTTAATTTCTCATCAAGAGCCGCTAAATAAATATCTACACCCGGATGTTGTTCTTCTACTGCTTTCACTCCTTCTGGAGCTCCCACAAGGCATACTAATCGAATATCTTTTGCACCTTGTGCCATTACCATATCGATTGCAGCATTCGCACTTCCACCAGTTGCTAACATTGGATCTACAATAATAACCGTTGCTTCACCAATATTCTTAGGATATTTTTCAAAATAAGTATGTGGCATTAATGTTTCTTCATCACGATACATTCCAACATGTGCTACTTTTACAGTTGGTACTAAATTACAAATACCAGTTACCATGCCAAGTCCAGCACGTAAGATTGGTACTAGAATAACATCTTTTGCTAATTCATAGGTATGACAAGTCCCAACCGGAGTTTCAATTGTTACTTCTTGAACTGGTAAATTACGAGTCATTTCATAAACCATTAATCCGCCAATTTCATCTAAATTCTGACGAAAATCTTTTGTTCCTGTTTCCTTTTTACGCATCTGCGTAAGTTTGTGAGTAATCAATGGATGCTCTAATACTTTTAACATCGTTAACATCTCCTTCATCATATTAGTTTCATACTTTTTGTTCCTTTAACATTATAACAAACACAACCTCTAATTACAAAATTTTATTAAATATTCATTCGTAATTATTGCCTCATTTTAATCAAATATGCATTAGCTTTCAAGTCTTTTCATAATTCTTATTTAAATCAATGATTTTATACAATATAAACTCCCTATAATGACGGGTTATTAAAAAATGAGGTTATTAACACACCCTCATCTTATAATAATCCATTGGTTTTTTTTAATAAGTCCTTAAAAGCTTTTATAGGAATTGCTTTTGAGAAATAAAATCCTTGAACATAATCACAACCAGCATCTTTTAACAAATTAATTTGTTCTTCTGTTTCGACACCTTCTGCAATACTAATTAAATCCAAATCTTTAATCATTTTTATTATATTTAATAATATAATTCGACCACGTTCATTTTCAATAGAATGATCTAAGAATACTTTATCAATCTTCACAAAGTCAGCCGGTATATCACTTAAACTACTTAAGGATGAATAGCCTCTACCAAAATCATCAATTGATAATAAAAAGCCTGCGTTTTTTATTTGATGTAACATACCTAAAACTTGATCTTCTGCCGTAATCATAACACTTTCTGTTAATTCAATTTCAATTTCATTTGGATTGATTTGATATTTTGTCGCAATTTCTAAAAGTTTAATTGGTAATTCCTTACTGTTTAGATGAACTCGAGAAATATTAACGGATATTCTAGGAATATCTTCTACTTTTATTGTTTTCTTCCATTTTTGTATCATTTGACAAACATTTTCAAACATATAATAATCTAACTTTGTGATAAATCCATTCTTTTCAAACAACGGGATAAACTCATTTGGTTGGATATATTTATCTTTTGAACGTTGCCATCTCACCAATGCTTCTGCACCAGCAATACGTCCTGTTTTTAATGAATATTTTGGTTGTAGAAACAATTCAAATTCATGGTTAATTAAAGCCGATTCAAATACATCTTCCATTTCTTTTTCATTGATTAATTCTAAACGATTTTCATCTTTAAAGAAATGATAATTCACACTCTTGCTTTCTCTTGCGATTTGTTTTGATAAGTTAGCTCGATCACAGTAAACATTGATATCCAAATGACGATTAATGATTGGATAAATACCAAAAGATATTTTTATCTTATAATCATCAATTGGTGTTTCAATCTTATGTTGTAATTCTTTAATCCTTAGTAAGGTATTTGTATTACCTTTATCAACCATTAATATATTAAAAATATCAGCAGAAGTACGAGAAAAGGCTTCATTGTCATTTATAAGTTCATTTAAAACTTCACAAATTTTCGTTAGAATTTCATCGCCTCTTTTTGTACCATAAATATCATTTATTAATTTAAATTTATTTATATCAAATTCAATCATGACATAGTTTAAATGTTTATTATCATTTAATAATCTTTTTGAATCCAATGAGAATTTAGCATGATTTCCATAGCCAGTAATTGGATCACGATATGCCATTTTCTCTAACGAACGCCGATGTTTTTTAGTACCATTTAAAACTAAATAACAAATGAGAATTGTCATTGCGATTAATACAACCGCAATACCAACCAATTGCGCAATTAAATGATCGGATTTAGAAGAAATTACCTTAGTATCAATTACAGATAAAATATACCAATCATTAATTCCTACTTTGGTATAACATAATTCTTTTTTTCTATTTCCTCGATTATAAAAAAATGTTCCGTTTTTCCCTGCTTTAATATCTTTTTGTAGTTTATGAGTAATCTTATCCTCAACGCCAATTTCTTTCATCTTTTCAAAGAAATTTTCATAATCACCAATACTACTTGGATGATTTGTTTTAATTACTGGTGCTCCTTCACTGGTAATCACATAAGAATATCCTTCTGAATTAAATGCACTTGTTTTTATAGATTTATTAAAATATGCTTGTTTCTTAGTCGCAAAGATAACTCCGACAATGACTCCATCCTCTTGAATCGGTGCAGCCATTACATTGATATCTTCTCCATCGGTTATATCAGTTAACATATCAGAAACGGATGAGTTCCCTTTCATCGCTTCTTTAAAGTACTCACGATTACTAAAATTGGCAACTGCATTATCTGTTGTATATGCTGCACCATCTGCTAATATGATACCCATACGTTTAAAATAATTCTTATCTGCTTCAAGTTTTAACATCGGCATAACGTTAGTTACATTAAAATTTCCTTTTGCTTCAAGGGCAGTAACCATTGCTTCTAATGTTTTAATATCTCCACTAATTTGTTGATTAATATTTTGTGCACTTTTAAGTGTTATTTCTTCCAAATAAGTTATTTTTTCTTCATATAAAGCTTTTTGCGATTGGTAGATAAAAACAATACTCCCTAAAAGTAAAATAACAATAGTTAAAATTGCCCCTAATATATAATTTTTAGTCTTATTGTTTGTATTCATAGCACCCTCATTTACCTAATTTACTGATATATAAATAATTTTCATTTGTATCATTTAATTATAACGTATTTAAATATATTTTCTATCCTTAAATACAAATTCAATACAATATCATACAAATTCTTTAAAAAATAAAAATAAACTCGCTTTTATCTCACAAAAACAAGTTTATTTTACTATTTAGTTAATTATGTTTATCCTAATCTTATTAAAAGATAAAACCATTATTTATTTTCTATCGTACTTATCGTAACAAATATATATGAATATATATTAGGCGTGCTCTACTGGATAATCTTTAGTTAATGCAAATACTTCTTCTCTAATTTTATGAATATATTCTAAATCATCAGGATGTTTTAATACATCTGCAATCCATTTCCCAACTTGAATAAATTCTTTTTCTTTAAAACCACGCGTTGTCATGGCTGGTGTTCCTAAACGAATTCCACTTGTAACAAATGGTTTTTCTTGGTCAAATGGGATAGTATTCTTATTACAAGTAATACCCGCTTCATCAAGTAATTTTTCAGCTTGTTTTCCACTCATTGAAATACTACCCATTACATCAATTAGCATTAAGTGATTATCGGTACCTCCACTAACAATACGGAATCCTTCTTCCTCCATCGTTTTTGCTAATACTTTCGCATTCGCTACAATCTGTTGTTGATATTCTTTAAATCCCGGTTGCTGTGCTTCATTAAAACAAACAGCCTTTGCTGCGATGATGTGCATTAATGGTCCACCTTGCATTCCTGGGAATACTTTTTTATCAATTAAATTAGCATATTTTTCTTTACAAATAATAATACCACCACGAGGTCCACGAAGCGTTTTATGCGTTGTGCTTGTCACAAAGTCAGCATAAGGAACTGGGCTTGGATGAACCCCTGCTGCTACTAATCCCGCAATATGGGCCATATCTACCATGAAATATGCACCGACTTCATCTGCAATTTCACGAAACTTCGCAAAGTCAATGAAGCGGGGATAAGCACTCGCTCCAGCAATAATTAATTTTGGTTTTTCTTTAAGAGCAACGCGACGCGCTTCTTCATAGTCAATTGTTTCATCATCTTTTCTAACTCCGTAAGAACAAAAGTCATAAATTGTCCCACTAAAGTTCAAAGGATGACCATGAGTTAGATGCCCACCTGCGGTTAAGTCCATTCCCATTACTTTATCACCAGGATTTAATACTGCCATATAAACACCCATATTTGCTTGTGAGCCTGAGTGTGGTTGGACATTTACATGCTCAGCATGAAATATTTCTTTTAAACGATCTCGTGCAATATCTTCTACCTCATCGACATTTACACAACCTCCATAATAACGCTTATGAGGGTAACCTTCAGCATATTTATTAGTAAGAATACTACCAGCCGCTTCTCGTACATCGTTTGATACATAGTTTTCGGATGCGATAAGTTCAATATTATATAATTGACGTTGACGTTCTTTCTCAATTGCTTGAGCAATTTGGATATCTTTCATTTTAGTTTTCCTCACTTTCTAGTTTTGATAGTTTTTTAATTCGATTTATATGTCTTTCACCATTTGAAAATGGTGTTGTAAGCCACACATTAACGATGTCTCTCATAATTTCTTCGCCAATTACTCTTTGACCCATCGCTAATACATTGCTGTCATTATGCTCACGCGTAAGTCTTGCGCTAAACGGTTCACTGCATAAAGCACAACGTATTCCTCTAATCTTGTTTGCCGTCATACTTACGCCAATACCAGTTCCACAAATAACAATACCACGCTCACATTCTCCACTTGCAACGGCTCTTGCCGCTTTGCTAGCAAAGTCTACATAGTCACATGAATCTGTTGAATAAGTTCCATAGTCGATCACTTCATAGCCTTTTAATGGTAATTCTTTTTTTAATATTTCCTTGTATTCATAAGCTCCGTGATCACACGCTAACGCTATTTTCATTCTACTGTCCTCCTTGGACTACTGACTCAATCATTTCTTTACTTATCGCACCAGTTCGAATAATTTTAATTGTTGCATCGGTTGCATCGACAATCGTACTTGCTTGATCTCCACCACTATTGCCTAATACAATACCATCGATTCTGCCATCTAATTGTTTTAGTGCATCTTGATCATTACTGGTACTTGCTTCTCCACTTATATTAGCACTTGTAACTAACATTGCTTTACCGCATGCATTGATAAGTGATAAAACGAATTCATCCTTTGGCATTCTTATTCCAATCGTTGAAAACCCATTTGTAGCATACTCTGGAACATTATCTTTCTTATTTAGAATAATCGTAAATGCCCCTGGCATAAAAGCTTTTATTAAACGTTTTGCCACATCACTTACTTCCGCAATCTTCTCAATTTGTTCAATGGATGCTACCATCGTTGGAATTGGTTTATTTTCATCACGACCTTTTGCCTCTTTTAATCTTTTCAAAGCATTTTCATCATCATATATAACGCCTAATCCAAATACTGTATCGGTAGGAAAAGCTACCACTAAACCATCCTTTAACACTGAAACAACTTTTTCTATTTCACTTTTATCATAACGTATCGTATCCATTGTTTGCCTCCATAATTCAATAAATATATTCTATCATAATTTCATTGAAACAAAATATGAAAAAATATAAAATGAAAAGATAACCAAAAATGATTATCTTACTTTTACTATTTTTCTAATAAATTTAACATATCTGTATATAAGAAATAACGATTACGATTACGATCATCAATTCTCTTTAATAAGCCAATATCACTAAGAATTTGAATTAAATTAGCTCCTGTATTAAAAGATAACTTTAAATCCTTAGCAGTTGTTTTAACTTCCACAACTGGATGCTCTTGTAGATATGCTAATAACTTAACTAATTTTGCCTGAATTGTATCAGAATGATTTGATTCTGAAATTCTGCTCATATGACTTTGAAGCATCTTGTCATAATTGATTATAATAGCGATACTATTTTCTGCTGCTACTTTAACTGCATCTAAGAAAAACTTAACCCATTGTTCAAAGTTGCCAGTTTCTGATACCATACAAATAGCCTTTTCATATGCTACTTTATGTTTTAATAAATAATCAGATAAAGCTAAATTTGCAAATGGTAAACGGTTATGATTCATTAAATATGCAATTGAAGTATATCGTTGTAACAATCCATTTCCTTCTTCAAAAGGTTGAATTGTAAATATTTCATATTGAAGAAGTGCCGCCTTAATTAATTCATCAAAATCATCACCCGCTGCAACATAATTCTCATAACCTTTAATTGCAATTGCTAAACTATCTACTTTACATGGTGCAAAAGGATCTCTTCCTAAATAACGAATGAAGGTTTGTTGTTGACGAAAATTTACTTCACCATCAAGTAATGTATTTACAACCTTCTGTAAACCAGGCATTGTCAAATCTAATTCTTTATCCTTTTTTAAACAAGTCATATAACGATCTAATAATTCTTCCTCATCACTTTTTCGAAGATGAAGTTGTGAAACTAAATAAGACTCTAATGAAGCGTGATAGCCTTCTAATTTTAAAGAGTTAACTCCTTCATTAATCTCTAGTAAATTCATAATGCCAAGACTGCGTGAATTTGTTACTCCGGCACCACTTAATGCACCTAACGCAAAACTTGCATCACTTATTTTCTTCATCATTTCCATATCCAAAACGATCTTATCTTCTAATGTTGTTAGGTCGTATGGGAAGAAAGGACGATAACGTCTTCTACCTCTGCGATTCTCTTGATAATAGCCACTTCTGTTTTCCTTTTCCATTTTTCATCACCTGTTCGTATTATATCATATATTTCATATCAATCAAATATTTTGAAACAATTTAAGAGTATCTTAAATTTCTATAAAAAACATTACTTTTTTTTCTGCATTTATATTTTATATCTTTTATTCAATTAAAAAAGTCATACAAGAGTGATTTAGGTTTAACCTTCGCAAAACATGTTTTTTCACTTTTTAATATTCCCTTAATTTTCACCCCTTTTCCATCTCCCATCGTAAATATTAATTGATCATTCTTCCATTCACTCTTAAGTTTATCTATCACTTGAAAAGCTTCTCGATTATCAACTATCATCATTCGATAAGAACGTTCATCAATTCCTTCAATTAATTCTTGAAAGATTGAATTGATTTCATTTTTAATTAGATAAGAACTTTTACTTTCACTATCATTATATAAAACATAACTTATTTTACTCTCACTTTTACTCACTACATTTGCACTTAAAAGCACAAACCAAACCATAATAAACGTATAGAAATATTTCTTCATAAAATCCCTCCATATATAAAGGATAGCCAAGATTTTCCAGTTTAAACGAAACGATTGTATTAATTTCGTAAATAGGCTAGCATTTTATTAGAAATATGTTAAAATGCTAAAGGAAATGAGGGATTATTATGAACTATGATTTAATCATAATTGGTGCTGGACCTGGTGGAATATTTTCTGCTTATGAAGCATTAAAATGCAACAAAGATTTAAAAATTGGTATCTTTGAAGTTGGAAATACGTTAGAAAATCGTCATTGTCCGATCGATGGAAAAAAGATCAAATCTTGTATTAATTGTCCCACATGTGCCATTATGAATGGTTTTGGTGGTGCTGGTGCTTTCTCTGATGGTAAATATAATATTACCAATCAATTTGGTGGTACCCTTTTTGAACATATTGGTAAACAACAAGCTCTTGATTTAATGAACTATGTAGATACCTTAAATCTTAAGTTCGGTGGAGAAGGTACAAAACTCTATTCAACAAGTAATACATATTTAAGAAAAGTATGTATGCAGAACGATTTACATCTATTAGATGCCCAAGTTCGTCATTTAGGTACAGATATAAACTATATTGTATTAGAAAATTTATATAAAGAATTAAAAGATAAAGTAGATTTTCATTTCTTATCTTATGTAAGCAAAGTAATTAAACTTGATGAAGGCTATGAAATTCATGTGAACACTGATACTT
>JAVWEY010000012.1:0-38852 GCA_036641395.1 Erysipelotrichaceae bacterium | reverse complement strand
TCTTTATGTTTGTCCTACGGGTGCTGCTGACACCGAGAATAGCATTATTGATGTGGATAAATGTATTGGTTGTGGCTTATGTGCTGCTGCCTGTCCTTCAAAAGCAATTTCAATGGTACCAGAGAAATATGCAGCGCAACAAGTTCATGATGAAAGAGTTGTATCTGCTATGAAGGCTTTTTCTTTAAGTAAAGTAAAACAAGAAAAGATTGCATTACAAATTAAAGAAACAACCGATAATAAAGTATTAGCACAATTAATGGAAGGCATCGCAAAATCAAATCATTTAATGGGTGAAGATATTATTCGTGAAGCAGGTTATATGTTACCACAAAGTAATAATACTCATGAATTCTTACAGTCTTTAATCGATCATCCAATCGCAAGTGATTTCCCGGTGGATGTGGTAAAACGCTTATTAGTTTTATTAGATAATAATGGTTAACTGATAAATAAAGTATCTTTCATTCAATATGTAAGATACTTTTTTAGTGGATTATATAAAAGGTAGCGGTTTCATTTTGTAAAGATAAAATTATATGTGAAAATGTGCACAATAGGGCATAACTAGGTGTGTTTTATATTGACATAGAATTTAAAAAAGACTATCATTAATAAGAGAATAGAAAGCATTCTCATCATCTTTTTAGATAAATATAGAATAAAATGATTTATTAAAATCAGTCATAAAAGGCATGGATTTTTTTATGTTCGGCTATCACTCTAGTAAGAGATTAGCATATAGTTGTCATCAGTAGAAGGATGAGAAAGGAGATTGAACAGACATGATATATTCAAAAGAAGTAGAAAACATGTGTACAGTTGCCGCAGGCGCTAGCCACGGTTGTGCACCTATTCCTGAAGAAGGTAAATGGGTTAACTCTAGGGAAATCAAAGATATTAGTGGTTTAACGCACGGTATTGGTTGGTGTGCTCCCCAACAAGGTGCTTGTAAATTAACATTAAACGTTAAAGAAGGAATTATTGAGGAGGCATTGATCGAAACATTAGGTTGTTCTGGTATGACTCACTCAGCAGCAATGGCATCAGAGGCAATCGTTGGAAAGACATTATTGGAGGCTTTGAACACAGACTTAGTATGTGATGCCATCAATACAGCAATGCGTGAATTATTCTTACAAATTGCTTATGGTCGTACACAATCCGCATTCTCAGAAGGTGGATTACCAGTCGGTGCTGGCCTTGAAGATTTAGGTAAAGGAACTCGTTCTCAAGTTGGTACTTGTTATTCAACTAAATTAAAAGGACCTCGTTACCTTGAACTTGCTGAAGGTTACATTATGAAATTAGGATTAGATAAAAACGATGAAATCATCGGTTATGAATATGTAAATATGGGCAAATTTATGGACGCTATCAAAAAAGGTACGGACGCTAAAGATGCACTAGAAGCCGCTAAAGGCAGTTACGGTCGTTTCGCAGATGCTGCGAAATATATTGACCCAAGACAAGAATAGGAGGAAGAAATCATGGCATTATTTGAAAGTTATGAAAGACGTATTGATGTAATCAACAAAGTTTTAAACGCTCATGGTATCTCTTCTGTTGAAGAAGCAAAGAAAATTTGTGATGATCTTGGCGTTGATGTAGCAAAAATCGTAAGAGATATTCAACCAATCTGTTTTGATAACGCTTGTTGGGCTTACACAGTAGGTGCTGCAATGGCAATTAAAAAAGGTGATAAAACAGCTTATGATGTTGCGAAAACACTTGGAGAAGGCTTACAAGCTTTCTGTATTCCTGGTAGTGTAGCAGATGATCGTAAAGTTGGTTTAGGTCATGGTAATTTAGCTGCTATGTTATTATCTGAAAATACTAAATGCTTCGCATTCTTAGCTGGACATGAATCATTTGCTGCTGCTGAGGGAGCAATTGGTATTGCTCGTAATGCGAATAAAGCACGTATCGAACCTTTAAGAGTTATTTTAAATGGTTTAGGTAAAGATGCTGCTAAGATTATATCTAGAATCAATGGCTTTACTTATGTTGAAACTAAATTTGATTACTTTACAAGTGAATTAGCTGTTCTATCTAAAACTCCTTACTCAGATGGTGAACGTGCTAAAGTTAACTGTTATGGTTGTGATGATGTACGTGAAGGTGTTGCAATCATGCACGCAGAAGGTGTTGATGTTTCCATTACTGGTAACTCAACAAATCCAACTCGTTTCCAACATCCAGTAGCTGGTACTTATAAAAAAGAGTGTATTGAACAAGGTAAGAAATATTTCTCAGTAGCATCAGGTGGTGGTACGGGACGTACTCTTCACCCAGATAATATGGGCGCTGGACCTGCTTCTTATGGTATGACAGACACAATGGGAAGAATGCATTCTGATGCACAATTCGCTGGATCTTCATCTGTTCCTGCTCACGTAGAAATGATGGGATTAATCGGTATGGGTAATAACCCAATGGTTGGTGCCAGTGTTGCAGTTGCAGTAGCAATCTCTGAAGCTTTAAAATAATAATCTTAAATTAGGAGTTATTCGTAACTCCTTTTTTTGTGAAAAAAAAGGAACAATTATGTTCCTAATCTGATGTTTTCTTTAAGGATTCACTTAACCATATCGCAAGCACAATCAATAGGATACAGGAGATAATCGATAAGATTACATTTGTTGAATTTAGAGTAAAAGCGCAAAATCCGGCTGTAATGATAAGTAAAAAAATTAAAATAATTTGTTTATGAGATAAATTTTTCATAATACTCCTTAAATGCTTCGTTTCTTTCTTTTATTATAGCATAAATAATAAAAAAAACACGCAACTCATTAAAATCGGAGTATAATAAAGAAAATTTATTCTTGTGGAGGATATTATGGCATATAAAAAAATTATTAAGAATATGATTTATTCTTTTATCTTAATGTCTGCATTGCTTACAATATCATCAATGATAGGTTTATTCTTTCGTGATAATGGTATACCTGAAGCCAATATTGTAATTATTTATATATTTGCGGTTTTTCTAACAGCCCGTTACAGTTCAGGCTTTATCTTTGGTATCTTAGCTTCAATTCTTGCGACATTATCTTATAATTATTTCTTTACTGCACCTTTCTATAGTTTATCCGTTAAAGATCCTTATTATTTTATTACCTTTATCGTTATGACAATTACTGCTTTAATTACCAGTGCATTAACTTCAAGTGCAAAACAGAATGAAATTGAAGCACAACATAAAGAAAAGGAAGCAAGTGCTCTTTATCGATTAACGAATCGTTTAAGTGAAGCATTGAATATTGATGATATCGTATCAACAGCAATTGAAGAAATTAGTAATGTGATGAATTGTGAAGTAGAATGTTTATGTTTTGATAATCATCAAAAAATGAATCAGTTTCTTATTCAAAAATTAGATGGTTCTCAAATTCTTGGTGAAAAAGTCAATGGTAAAGAATTAATGAAAGAATTTGAATTTCGTGGTAATCGAAATCGAATTGGTAGTGAATATTTTGATTGGCCAATCTATGGTCAAGAAGTATTATTAGGAATTTTAAGAATTAAAAGTGAAGTGGGAGAACAATTAACACCTTCTCGTCTTCATCTAATGCAAGCGATGAATGAAAGTACGGCGCTAGCCATGGACCGCTTTAATTTATCTCAGGAAAAGATTGCAGTTCATGAAGAAGTGGAACAAGAACGTTATCGCTCTAATTTATTAAGAGCGATATCCCATGATTTAAGAACGCCATTATCTGCGATTATTGGTACTTCAGAAATGATGATGGACATGAGTAAAAAAAGTGATCCTCGTTATGATTTAGCTAGTGATATTCATCAAGAAGCAAATTGGCTCCATTCGCTTGTTGAGAACATTCTAAGTTTAACCCGTCTTCAAAGTGGTAAAGTACCGCTTCATCAGGAAAGTGAAGTATTAGAAGAAATTATTGGAAGTGCGGTATATCATGTATCTCAAAGTTCCCCAAAATATGAAATCAATGTTCATACTCCTGAAGCATTACTTTTAGTTAAAGTTGATGCGAAGTTAATCGAACAAGTTATTATTAACTTATTAGATAATGCGATTAAACACTCACCAAACAATACTCCTATTTCAATTACATTAAGTAAAGAGGGAAAGTATGCGAAAACGGTCGTAAAAGATCATGGTACAGGAATCAGCGAAGAGGATTTTCCTAAGATATTTGAAATGTTTTATTCCACTTCAACGAAACACGCTGATGCGCAACATGGAATGGGGTTAGGTTTAACGATATGTTCCGCGATTGTAAAGGTACATGGTGGTGATATAAAAGCATACAATGTTGCAGATGGTCAAGGGGCAGAATTTATGTTTACTTTGCCATTAGAGGAGGCAAAAGATGAGTAATTATAATGAAAAAATATTAATTGTTGAAGATGATCCACAAATTCGTAAGTTTATTAATTATTCACTTGATAGTGAAGGCTTTCGCTGTTTTAGCGCAAATGATGGAGCGAGTGCAAAACGCTTATTAATAAGTGAATCAATTGATTTAATGTTGTTAGATTTAGGCTTACCTGATATTGATGGCATGGATATCTTAAAAGAAGTAAGAGAATTCTCACAGATGCCGATTATTGTTGTTTCAGCTCGTGACCAAGATAAAGAAAAAGTCGCAGCACTTGATATGGGGGCAGATGATTATCTTACTAAACCTTTTTCAGCGGTGGAATTATTAGCAAGAATTCGTGTTGCAATTCGGCATCTTTATAAACAAGGAAGTGAACATACACTTATGATCTTTCAAGTGGGGACACTCAAAATTGACTATACAAAGCATCTTGTTTATTTAGATGGTTTAGAATTACATATGACGCCGATGGAATACAATTTACTTGCATTACTTGGGAAAAATGCTGGGAAAGTTATGACAACTGGCAGTATTTTAAAAGAACTATGGGGAGCAAATTATGGGAGTGATACCCAAGCACTTCGCGCATTAATGGCTTCCATGCGACGAAAGATTGAAAAAGTACCGGCAAAACCTCGCTATATCTTAACCGAAATTGGCGTTGGCTATCGTTTAGTCGATGAGTAAACTATTTCTTAAATGAGATAGTTTTTTTTTACTCACACAATTATCACAACTTGCTCATTGTTATCACATCACACTCACAGAGGATTTGCTAGAATGTGTTTGCAAAGAAAGAAGACGAGAATATGATGCAAGAAAGTAATGAGCTGCTTTCCTTATGTGAAAGTGTAAAGCAACATAAATTTAGTAAGGAAGCACTCTATGGGCAAGTTGTAAAAGCAATGATGTTGAATCCTCATAGTGCACTACCTCACAATCTTATGGGAATTATTATGGAAAAGAGTGGGGATAAACAAATGGCAATGGCACATTATCGTGCTGCTTATGTATTAGATCCAACGTATCTACCGGCTCGATGGAATATGGAGAGAATGGTAGGATTAAATAAAAAGGAACTGGTTGCTTATTCGACAAGCGATTGTCCCCAATTGGATTACAAAAAAAATAAATATAAAATGGAATATGATGAAAAAGGTATTGGTCATATGATTAAACGAGGAGAGAGATTATGAATATTAAAATGACAAATAAAAGTAAAGAATTAAATGTATTAATCATCGGGTGTGGAAGACTGGGAGCTTCGCTTGCGAATTCATTATCACAACAGAATCATAATGTTGCGATTATGGATAAAGATGGAAAATCTTTTCGTAAACTATCCGATTCATTTGGAGGGTTAACCCTTGAGGGGAATGCTTTAGATTTAGCATATTTAAAAGAGATTCATATTGAAGATTATGAAAGCGTTGTATGTGTTACGAATAATGATAATACAAATGTAATGGTAGCACAGATTGCTAAGAATGTATTTCATGCGAAACATGTAATTTCTAGATTATATGATCCACAAAGAGAATGTGTCTACAAAGAATTTGGAATTGAAACTATTTGTCCTGCTGTATTATCTGCACATAAAATTGATGATATTTTGAATGGTGGTGCTTTAGTATGAAGAATAATATTATTTTAATTGGAGGATATCAAAAAGCTATTTCACTATCTAAATCATTAATTAGTAAAGGGAATAACGTAACCGTAATTAATAATGATTATGAAAATTGTTTAAGACTTGCGGAAATAGAAGGCTTAAACGTAATTCAAGGAGATGGGACAAAAGCCTTTGTTTTAGAAGATGCAAATGCGGGAAGTAATTACATGGCAATTGCTTTAACCCAAAGAGATGATGATAACTTAGTAATATGTGAACTATGTAAGAAGTTATTTCATGTAGAGAAAACTGTAGCACTAGTAAGTGATCCAGAAAAAACCGATTTCTTTTATCAGATGGGAATTGATTCAGTTGTATGTGCGATTAGTGTAATATCGAACTACATTGAACAACAAGCATTTATGAAAGAATTTAAACAATTATCTTCGGTTGCACAAAGTAATGTTCAAATAGTAGAAGTAAAGATATTGGCTAATTATCCAATTATTAACCAACAATTAAAAGATATCAATCTACCAAAAGAGAGTAATATCGCATGTATTATACGTGAAGATCATTCGATTATTCCAGATGGAAATACTCAGATTAATGCACAAGATACGCTAATTTTGGTTTCAACTATGGAGAACCAAAAAGATGCATTAAAAGTTATATGTGGAAGGTGATAAAATGAAGTGTAAGTATAAAGAAGGAAATGATTTTGGAAAGTTAGTCATGATTATTGGGGTATTAATGGCAGTACCCTTATTGATGATTCCTTTTTATCCAGGTGATATAGTATATGCTTTTGATTTCATTGTACCATCACTATTTTCAATTGTGTTTGGTTATATATTATATCGTGCCTTACCAGGGTGTGATAGTGATGAGCGAATAAAGAATTTTCATAGTGGTGCATTAATTGTACTCTGTACGTGGTTGTATGGCTTCTTTATTGGCGCGATGCCCTTTGTTATCAGTGGTCAGTTAACACTAGTACAAGGTATATTTGAGGCAGTAAGCGGATGGACAACAACTGGTTTATCGGTTATGGAAGTAGATAAAACGGCACATATCTTTTTATTCCACCGTGGCTTTATGCAATATTGTGGTGGTGTTGGCTTTGTAATGGTGATGATTTCTTTTCTAAAAGGAAGACAAATTATGAACTTATACAACGCCGAAGGACATCCCGATAAGTTATCACCTAATTTAGGAAAAACCGCAAGAATTATTTTATTAATGTATAACTTTTTCTTAGTAGTAGGAACCCTCGCTTATATCTTATTCGGCATGGATCCATTTGATAGTATTGTTCATGCAATGTGTGCATTATCAACTGGTGGTTTCTCTAATAAGGTAGATAGTATCGGAGCTTATAATTCATTTCCAATTGAATTAATTACGATTATTTTAATGATAATTGGTACAACCAATTTTGCGGCTTTATTACTCTTTGCGAAAGGTAAGTTTAAACAATTTTGGCGCGTGAGTGAAGTGCGATTTATGGCACTAGTAATAAGTGTTGGAACATTAATTGTAGCGATTGCTTTAGTCTTTGATTTAAATATATCGCTGTTAGAGGGCTTACGAATATCTTTATTCAATGTTGTTTCAGCTCTATCAACATCTGGTTTTGCGACCATGCCTTATAGCCTATGGTCACCATTTGCGGTTACAATGTTAACGGTATTAATGATCATTGGTGGAGGAATTGGATCAACGGCAGGTGCCCTTAAATTATCTAGAGTATATTTAATGTTAAGAATTGTGAAAGAGAATATTAAGAAAAGAATAGGGAGAAACAATAGTGTTAGTAAGCCTTATTATTATAAGGCACAAGGTAAAACCTATATTGATCAAGAATTAATTGAAGATGTCTTTACCTTCTTCTTCTGTTATATGGTTATCTATATTATTGGTAGTTTACTGATTACAGTAACTGCAAATTGTTCCTTGATGGATGCAATGTTTGATTTTGCCTCTTCACTTGGTACGGTAGGATTATCGATTGGAATAACAAATCCTACAACGAATGATGCCACTTTAATTATTGAAATTATTGGTATGTTAATGGGAAGACTAGAAATATTTATTGTTATTATAGGAGCATATACTGGCTTTAGCCGTATAAAAAATGTATTTAAAAGATAATATGGACTCATTCCATCTTATCTTTTTTTAAATTGCATAAACTACAATACGAGGAGGTGAAGACATGGAACAATTTGCTGCGATGATGAATGAATATGTGAAAAGTGAATTATTAGTTATTGTCCCGGTATTATATGTAATAGCACGTTTTATGGATACGAGTAAAGTACCAAATGATAAAATACCGTATGTATTAATGATTGTTGCCGTTATATTATCTGGTTTTTATACGTTCGCTACGATTGATTTAAAATCCTTTCAGGCTATTTTAATGGCAATCTTTTCGACAATCGTTCAAGGAATCTTATTATCTGGTTCTGCTATCTTTAGTGGTATTTTGCTTCAAAGTTATCATAAAAAGCGTAAGAAAGTTAAGTGATTTGTTTAATTTAATCGGTTTAGATAGAAACAAAAATTATGGGTACCAATGAAGATGATTGGTATCCTTTTTAAATTTCATTTGTATGATTGAATCATATGAAAAGAAAAAAACTCATAGTTTCATGAGTTTATGTTTGAATGGTGCCGACTATAAGACTTGAACTTACCACCTACGCGTTACGAGTGCGTTGCTCTACCAGATGAGCTAAGTCGGCATTATTTTAACGATGAAATTATTATATCATATATATTTTTAGAGTACAGAAATAAATTGAATGAAAACGCTTTAAAAAGAAAAGAAATATAAGTGATAATGTAGTATAATGATAAACATGAGGTTAAAAGGAGTTTATTTTAATGGAAGAGAAGATAGAGAATAATTTCAGGCAAGGATTTAAAGATGGGTTACCAATTGGTTTAGGTTATTTAAGTGTATCCTTTACCTTTGGCATGATAGCAATCGCCGGGGGCATGCCAATTGAAGTTGCAGTATTAATATCCTTAACAAATATGACAAGTGCAGGACAATTTGCAGGGCTTACACTAATGTTTGCGAATGGCTCATTGATTGAGATGGCATTAACACAGTTAGTGATTAATATTCGTTATGCATTAATGTCACTTTCTTTGTCACAAAAACTGGCAAAGCGGGTAACTACTCCCAAACGATGTTTAATTGCTTTTGCCAACACCGATGAAATATTTGCCGTTGCAAGTAGCAAAACCGGTAAGATTGGCGAGTATTATATGTATGGTCTTGCGATACTACCAATTATTGGATGGACATCAGGTACCTTTTTAGGAGCAGCAATTAATTCACTGTTACCAACTGCTTTTCAATCGGCATTTGGAATTGCCATTTATGGAATGTTCATTGCGATTGTTGTGCCACCAGCAAAACACTCAAAACGAATCACTAAGATTGTTATCTTTACGATATTACTTAGTTGCATGTTTGCTTATGTTCCTATATTCAAACAAATATCTTCAGGCTTTGCGATAATCTTATGCGCGGTGATTGCTTCTGCTCTTGGGGCTTATTTATTCCCGATTGAGGAGGTGGAATCATGATGCATTATCTACCTTATATGATTGTTATGGCGGGTGTTACCTATTTAATCCGAATGTTACCACTTGCTATCTTTCAAAAAGAAATAAAGAATAAATTTATTCGTTCGTTCTTATATTATGTACCTTATACCGTATTAACAGCAATGACATTACCAGCAATCTTATCATCGACTACATCCTTTATATCCGCAAGTGCAGGACTTGTTGTGGCAATCTTTCTTGCATATAAAGAAAAAGGTTTATTGAGTGTAGCAATGGCTGCGGTTGTATGTGTCTTTATCGTTGAACAAATCTTAATAATGTTTTAGTGAGTTAGCACAATATCCAATGAATTGAATATAATACATTAGGTGGGGATATTGTGGATCATAAATATGATAAGATTATTGTTTACTTTAGTTTGTTATTTATTATTATAGCGGGAATTAGTATGATATTTTTAATTGATGCAATCTTGAAGTTACTCTAGAGAAAGAAATTTCTCTTTTTTTATTGACAAAATATTCGTAACAGTATATATTGTATATAGTCAGTATACACAGTATGCTGATAAGAGGTGAAAAGATGGACATTATAATAAGTAATTCAAGTGATAAACCGCTTTATGAACAAATAACATCACAGATTAAGAACTTGATTATGAATGGTTCTTTAAATGCAGGGGACGCCCTACCTTCGATGCGTTTATTAGCGAAAGAATGTCGAATCTCTTTAATTACGACGAAACGTGCTTATGAGGAATTAGAGCGAGAAGGCTTTATTGAAACGATAAGTGGACGGGGAAGTTATGTTGCCCATCGTAATACGGAACTTATTAAAGAAGCACAAGTACGTTTAATTGAAGAAAAGATTCAATCGGCAGTTGATATTGCGAAATCAAGTGGAATTAGTAAAGATGAAATGAAAGAAATTCTATCATTATTATATGAGGAGGTAGAATAGATATGGAAGATATTTTAAAAGTAGAAAACTTAGAAAAAGTATATAAAGATTTTTCATTAAAAAAAATAAGTTTTAACTTACCAAAAGGTTGCATTATGGGCTTTATTGGTGAGAATGGTTCTGGTAAAACAACTACCATAAAAGCAATCTTAGGAATTATTAAAAGTAGTGGTTCAATTTCATTATTTGGGAAAGATGCGAAAAAAGATGAATTACAGATCAAAGAAGATATCGGCGTTGTCTTTGATGAATGTTGTTTTCATGAAAGCTTTCGACCTAAAGACATTGACTTAATGTTGAAAAATATTTATAAACAATGGGATTCAAATTATTTCTATCGTTTATGTGAAGAATTTTCATTGCCATTAGATAAAAAGATAAAAGACTTATCTAAAGGGATGAAGATGAAATGTTCGATTGCGGCAGCCCTTGCCCATCATCCTAAATTATTAATTATGGATGAGGCAACCAGTGGCTTAGATCCGATTATTCGTGATGAAATACTTGATATGTTTCTAGATTTTATTCAAGATGAAAATCATAGTATTCTATTTTCTTCTCATATCACGAGTGATGTTGAAAAGATTGCTGATTACGTTACCTTTATTGAAAAGGGAGAAATTGTATTTTCGCAAGCGAAGGATGAATTATTAGAAAATGCAGGAATCTTAAAAATAGGGGAAACTGCCTTTAAAGAAATGGATCAAAAGGATATTGTAAACTATCGTAAACATGCTTTTGGTTATGAAGTTTTAGTAAGTGATCGCATTAAGGTAAGAAAAAAATATATGGATGCCATCCTTGATCCAGCTCGTTTAGAGGATATTATGTTATTTTACGCAAGAGGTGATAAAGCATGAAAGGTTTATTAATTAAAGATTTTTTAAACATAAAAGCATTTGGTAAAACATTACTATTCGTTACGCTCTTTATTTTGATTATAAATTGTACCAATAAAAATAGTGGTGGGTTTCAACTAGCTTATCCGATTTTCTTTTCCACTTTTTTAATGATTTCTTCTTTCTCAATTGATGAGCGAGCTCATTTTGAAGCCTTTGCCATTGCATTACCAATCAAACGCAACAAGATTGTTCTTAGTAAATATCTTGCTTCTTTTGTTTTATCACTTATCGGAGCAGTAATTGGTTACTTCTTCATGATGATTTCAAGTGTTATATTTCATGTACAGATACTTGGTGGCAAGGAATTATTTGCAACGATAGCTACCTTACTTGTTATCGTTAATATATTGAGTGCTGTAAGCTTCCCAATTATATTCAAACTAGGGATTGAAAAAGCTAGATTTGCTTTCATGGTTATATTCTTACTTCCAATGATGTTTATTTTGATACCAACGGAGTATTTAGTTTTCTTAGAAGATGATTTAATCTTTATTATGAAACATATTGAGGTATTTGGAAGCCTTGCGCTAATTTTAGTTGAATTAATATCTTATCAAATAAGTGTTAAGCTTTATCGTAATCGAGATTTTTAGTAAATAATCTATGACAAAGAAAAAGAAGCCGCAGCTTCTTTTTAGGTTAATGAATCAAACGAACTTTAATAATACCTTCTTTATCTTGTAGTGATTGAAGAATTGCATGATTGATTTCATCATTCGTTTCAACAATTGTGTAAGCATAATCCTTACGTGAGCGATTAGCCATATTATCAATATTGATATTATGTTGGGCAAGGATCGTTGAGATAAAACCGACCATGTTAGGAATGTTTTTATTAATAATACAAATACGATGCTTGGCTGACATCGCCATATCCATATTTGGTAAATTTACAGAGTTTGTGATATTACCAGTTTCAATGTATTCACGTATTTCTTGGACGGCCATTACCGCACAATTATCTTCACTCTCAGGAGTCGATGCACCAAGATGAGGAATCGCAATCACATGTTCATGATTTAAGATTTTACCACTAGCAAAGTCACTAACATAACGGGCGCATATATCGTTGTCCAAGGCAACTAATAAAGCATCTTCATCAACTAAACCACCACGAGCAAAGTTTAGAATACGCATCCCTTTTTTCATCTTTTTAAAAGCATCTTCATTGATCATATTTTTTGTATCATTGTTTAATGGTAAATGTAATGTGATATAGTCACAGTTTTCATATATTTCATTCACATCACTGGAATGATGAATGCTTCTTTTTAATGACCAAGCCGCATCAATTGAAATGAAAGGATCATAACCATAAACTTCCATTCCTAAAGCAGTTGCAACGTTGGCTACTTGAACACCAATCGCACCAAGACCAATTACACCTAATTTTTTACCGGCAATTTCAGGACCGACAAACGATGATTTACCTTTTTCTACAAGTGGTGAAATATCATCACCTTCTAATTGCTTCATCCAAGCAATACCCTGAGCAATATCACGTGATGCTAGTAATAGGGAAGCAATGACTAGTTCCTTAACTGCATTGGCATTTGCCCCTGGTGTATTAAAAACGGCAATACCCAATTCACTTGCTTTATCGATTGGAACATTATTAACACCAGCACCAGCCCTAGCAATACATAATAATGATTTAGGGAAGACTACCTCGTGTAACTTAGCACTACGTACTAAGATTGCATCATAATTTTCACTATCTTCGCTGCAGTTGTAATCCTGCGTGAAATGCTTTAAACCAGTGTTACTAATTTTATTAAATAGTTTTACTTCAACCATTATTTCACCTCGTGTTCTTTCGTAAATTTTTCCATAAAGGTAATTAAAGCTTGTACCCCAACAAGTGGCATTGCGTTATAAATGGAGGCACGCATACCACCAACGGCACGATGTCCCTTTAAATTACTTAAGCCAGCTGCTTTTGATTCTTTCGCAAATAGCGCATCTAAATCTGCATCACCAGTAGTGAAAGTAACGTTCATATTAGAACGATCACATTTATCTACTTGCGTATGATAGAAAGTAGAAGCATCTAAATAATCATATAATAAGTTTGCTTTTTCAATATTAGCTTTTTCAATTGCTTTAATTCCACCACTGTTTTCAATCCATTCTAAGACTAAGCCTAGCATATAAATAGCATAAGCAGGTGGTGTATTGTACATTGAATCTTTATCAGCAAGTGGTCCATAATTCAACATTACTGGCAAATTATCATCACCTAAATGGATTAAATCTTCACGGATAATAACACAAGTAACACCAGCAATTCCCATGTTCTTTTGTGCTCCGGCAAAGATAATTCCATACTTAGATACATCAATTTCTTTTGATAAAATATCACTCGACATATCGGCTACAATTGGTACATTACCACTATCAGGTACATAATGAAATTCACTTCCATATATAGTATTATTCTCACAAAGATAAACATAATCACTATCAGGATTAAGTCTTAAATCTTTCTGTTTTGGAATATAGGAATAATTCTTATCACTACTGCTTGCGGCAAGTTTTACTTCACCAAATTTCTTTGCTTCTTTATAAGCATTATTAGAGAAATAACCACTGACAATATAATCAGCCTGTTTCTTTAATAAGTTCATAGGAACCATTGAAAACTGCATCGTAGCTCCACCTTGAAGAAATAATACTTTATAATTACTAGGAATATTTAATAGGGTTCTTAATCTCTCATTTACTTGATCAAAGATTGATTGATAAACGGGCGATCGATGCGACATCTCCATTACCGACATCCCACTATCCTCATAATTAAGTAGCTGTTCTTTAGCTTTATTTAATACGGCTAAAGGAAGTTGAGAAGGTCCTGCTGAAAAATTAAAAATACGTTCGCTCATAATCATCCACCTTTCTAATGTTGATTAATAAATTATAGCACAAAAATACAGTAAGTGAAAATCAATGTAAAGAAAATGTAATAGTTTTCAAGATTGTAAATGAACTAAAAACATATTACATCATTTGTATTTATATTACTAACAGTAGTATATGATATAAGAACACAAACATGCGTTATCATTTAACTATTGAAAAATAGTTAATAATTATAATCTTTAAAATATAGGTTAGCCTAGGAAAAGGTTGCATTTTACGTTATAATAGTTAGGAATGTAGGTGATATAATGAAAGAACAGAATTTCAATTATCATACGCATACGTATCGATGTGGGCATGCAACAGGTGAAGATGAACAATATATTAAGGCAGCGATTATGGCTGGTTTTAAAACAATTGGGATGTCAGATCATATGGGTTATCCACAAAAAGATGTACCAAGTGATCGTATGTCCTATGAAATGATTGGTGAATATTTAAATTCTATGTATTTATTGAAAGAAAAATACAAGGATCAAATTAATATTTTAGTTGGATTTGAAATTGAATGGTATGATAATTGTCGAAATTATTTAATTGATATGCGAAAACAATGCGATTATATGATAATCGGTCAACACTGTAAATATGTGGATGGCTATGGTTATGATTATCTTTGTAATGATGAAGATGTTTCTATGTATGCAACTCAAATAGAAACCGCATTTGCATCGGGTTTAATTTCCATACTAGCTCATCCTGATTATTTTATGTTAGGTCGTCGTGATTTTAATGATGCGTGTGTTGAAGCGAGCAAACGTATTGCTCAGGCATCACTTACCTATGATATTCCTTTAGAAGTTAATCTAAAAGGGATGAAGAAAAGTAATCTATTTTATGATGATGGGCAACATCCTCCCTATCCAAATCGGAAGTTCTGGGAGATTGTTTCAAGTTATGGATGTAAGGTTGTATATGGCTTTGATGCTCATTGTCCTGCAGATTTATTAGAAAGTAGCAGGATTAAGGTAGCAAATAAAATACTAGAAGGCTTAGAATTAAATTATGTTGACGAAGTAAAAATTCGATAGAGAGGGAAATAGTAATGAAAGATGAACTAATACAAATATTTGCGAAAGAAAATAGTGTCCGTTTCAATCATAAACAAAAACTAAATTATGAAGAGAAATTAGATGGGTTCTTTAATGAAATGGATTATAAAAAAGAGATTGATGAGAAGAAACAAACCATCTTTAAAACAAGAAATATTATTTATGGAAACTTAAAAATGGCAAAGAATTTAATTGTTGTACCTTATGATACACCATCTCATATTTTTTGGCATAAATATAATTATTATCCACTTGATGGAAATAAGACTTCAACTAAGTCAATCTTACCAACTTATGGACCAATTCTTATATTTTACTTATTCTTTTTAGGTTTTATGTATTTAGCACCATTATTTGTTAAGTCACAAATGTTGATGTTTCTGATTAGTTGTATTACTTTTTCATTATTCTTATTGTTATTTTTATTACTTATTGTAGGTTACCCTAACCATAATAATGATAACCGTAATTCCGCATCGGTAGTTGCGGCGATTGAAATCGCTCAACGATTAAACAAAGATCAACGTAAAACAACCGCATTTATATTTACTGATCGCAATGAGAATCGATTTCATGGTAGTAAATTAGTTGTAAATCGTTTAAAAGAATTAGGTAAAAATCCAAATGTAATTCTATTAAACTGTATTGCCCATGGAGCAAATCTTGTGGTTGGTTTTACTAGCGACAATCGTAAAACAGCACAAGATTTAATTAAGCATAATAAGAATCGTCGCAGTATTGGAAAATGTGAAATGAATGATAATATGCGTTTTCAAAATCCAATGGATCACTGGAAGAAAGCAGTATTAATTACGGCTGGAAATTACGATGATAAAAAGAATTTAGTTATCACAAACGTTAATCGTAAGAGTGATACAATTATTGATAAAGAGAATGTTGATGTCATAGTTGATATGGTAGAGAACTACATTATTACACAATAAGGAGGGATATCTTTGAAGAAGTTCCTAAATTTTATTCGCAGTAAATTATTTATTGTCGCAATGTTAATTTTACTACAATTAGGCGTTTTATTTGGTTTAATCTTATTCTTAAGTGAGTATTTTGTTTCCATATATTTCTTACTAATTATACTAAGTGTGATTATGAGTATTTATGTGATTAATAAAAATGATAATCCTAGTTATAAACTAGCATGGGTCGTTATGATTATGGCGGCACCTGTTTTTGGAGGCTTAATTTATGTTTTATTTGGTGGTCAAAAAGTGCCAAAGGAATTACAAAAACGTGATCATGCTTCACAATTAGAAATTCAAGGAATGATCAAACAAGATGAAGATATTTTAACGCAATTAGAGAAAGAAGATCCAATCGCTTATAAACAAGCGAATTATATATGGATGAATGCCGATTTCCCTGTTTATGGGAAAACCCAAACAACTTTTTTTCCAGTAGGAGAAGCTAAGTTTAAGTCAATGATTGAAGAACTTGAAAAGGCAGAACGTTTTATCTTTCTTGAATATTTTATTATTGAAGAAGGGGTTATGTGGAATACAATTCTTGAAATACTTCAACGGAAATTAAAAGAAGGACTAGATATTCGTATTTTATATGATGATGCTGGTTGTATAAATAAGTTAGCAAATGATTATGATAAGCAACTTAGAAAAATGGGTTTCAAATGCAAAGTATTTAACCCAATTGTTCCCCGTCTTGCGATGCAGATGAATAATCGAGATCATCGAAAGATATTGATTATTGATGGTAAGGTAGGAATGACCGGCGGAATCAACTTGGCGGATGAATATATCAATGTAACGCATCGCTTTGGGCACTGGAAAGATTGTAGTGTTATGTTGAAAGGGCAAGCCGTTTGGAACTTCACTTTAATGTTTCTTCAGTTTTGGAATTATGACGAAACCCAAAAAGATGACTATTTGAACTATATTCCCGATCCTCGTTATTATAATACATTAGAAAACGATGGTTATGTACAACCATTTTCTGATTCTCCAACGGATGATGAACACGTTGGTGAATATACTCATATTAATATGATAAATGGTGCGAATAAGTATATTTATATCGCAACGCCATATTTAGTAATTGATCAAGAAATGAAAACAGCGTTAATGTTATCCGCTAAAAATGGTGTTGATGTAAGAATATTAGTACCGCATATTCCTGATAAGTGGTATGTCTTCGCATTAACTCGCTCTAATTATAAAGATCTAATTGAAAGTGGTGTTCGTGTATATGAATATACCCCTGGCTTTGTCCATGCGAAAACATTTGTAATGGATGATAAAATGGCAATCGTTGGAACGGTTAATATGGACTTTAGAAGTTATTATTTACATTATGAATGTGGTGTTTGGTTCTATAAGAGTAAAGTAGTAAAGGACTTAAAAGATGATTATATTAAAACATTAGCAAAATCTCAAGAAATGACAATTGAAGATTGTTTAAAGGTTAAATTACCAACAAGAATAATGCGAGCTGTTTTAAATTTGTTTTCACCAATGTTTTAAAATAGTAAAGATTAAAATGAAATCTTTACGAATCTTGTATAAAATAGTATAATTCTATTTCGTGAGGTGTAGATATGTTTGATAAAATTGGATTAATATGTGAAGGCGGAGGTACAAAAGCTGCTTATACATGCGGTGTACTTGAATGCTTTATCGATAACGGAATTAAGTTTCCATATTGCGTAGGAATATCAGCAGGGGCTGAAGTATTACTACCATATGTTGCGAAACAGCGAGAGCGTTTGCGAGTTACAGGAGTGGATGCAGCAAGTGATCCTAAAGCCATTGGACTTTATCCAATGCTAACGGAGCGAGGTATTTTTGGAATACATTATGTAAGTAAATACATTGAAAAACATGCTCCTTTGGATTATGAAACCTTTATGAAAGAAGATACTTTATTAGATATTGGTGTTTATAATATGGAAAGTAATCAAGTTGAATACTTTAGTAAAGATTTCTTTGATCCAAAAGAACAAATATTAATGCAAGCAAGTTGTGCTTTATTTTTACTAGTTCGTCCCTATAAATTTCTTGGAAAGAAATACATGGATGCAGGATTAATCGATATGATTCCAATCGAACAAAGCATTCGCCATGGTAATACAAAACATGTATTTATATCGACAAAAGAAGAGAATTATGTAAGAAAACCAGCACCTAATTGGCAAATTAATGCAGCACGACTTATTTACCCGGGTAATAAAGCGGTGCGAGAAAACTTGAAAATTCGTCATTTGAATTATCAAAGACAATGGGGTATTGTTCAAGAATTAGAAAAAAAAGGTGAAGCACTTGTGCTTCGACCTAGTGAAGATTATGGCGTAACTCGCTATACTCATGATAAAGAGTTACTACAACGCTGGTTTGATTTAGGATATAAAGATACACAGGATCGCTTACCTTTAATTAAAGAATTTATGAAATAAGAGCCTTAGGCTCTTTTTAAATACGCTTTTATTGCTTTTTTCACATAGTCTAAATCAGTATTACATAAAAGAGGTAATAAAGTTACTAATTCCTCGCTACTAACATTCCACCAAGATAACTCTAATAGTAAAGAAATTAGTTCATCATCAAAGCGTTTTTTAATTATTGCTGCGGGATTTCCAGCAACGATATGATATGCGGGAACATCTTTACCAACAATACTACCAGCACCAATAATACAACCATCCCCAATTTGAACACCGGGCAAAATCATTACATCACGACCAATCCAAACATCGTTACCAATGATCGTGTTACCTTTATTTGGTAACTGGGTTAAATGAGCTGGGGTGTTTTGTGACCAAGCACCACCAAAGACGTTAAATGGGTAACAAGTTACACTATTCATCCGATGATTGCTTGCGCCCATAAAGAATTTGACACCACTGGCAATCGTACAAAACTTACCGATGATTAATTGATCGTTAAATTGTTGATTATTAAAGATAACATTATTCTTTTCAAATGCAGTGGGATCAACATCATCGTCATAATAAGTATAATCACCAACGATAATATTACTCGCCTTAATAACGTTTTTTAAGAAACAAGATGATTTATGTTTGTTAGGAAAAACAACATTAGCATCTGGTATTCTAGTTTTGTCGTTTCCCATTATTTAACCCAACGACCATAAATACCACAAGGTAGCATTAATCCGGTGTTGCTAATTGGTAGACCAATTTCTCCAGCGACAATATTACCGCTTGGATAGGCCACTTTCATTGTTTGCGATAACATATTATAGAGAGAAGTAGAAGGAAAGCCAGTTGTATAAGAATTAACTAAGAAGAACAAAGGATCATCAGCTAAAATTTCCATACAGGCAGATATTAAAGGATAAAGTTGTTCTTCAAGTTTCCATGTTTCACCATTAGGACCACGACCATAACTTGGAGGATCCATAATAATCGCATGATATGTATGGCCACGACGTTTTTCACGAGCAACAAACTTCATCACATCATCAACAATAAAACGAATTTTACGATCTTCTAAATGTGATAGAACCATATTTTCTTTTGCCCAAGTTACCATGCCTTTACTAGCATCAACATGAACAACTTCACTTGCGCCCGCTGCGGCACAAGCCATCGTGGCACCACCACTATAAGCAAATAAATTCAAAACTCGAATTTCACGATTGGCATGTTTGATTTTATCCATCATAAAATCCCAATTACTAGCCTGTTCTGGGAATATTCCAGTATGTTTAAAACCAGTTGGTGCGACTTTAAAAGATAAGTCTTTATAATGAATGACCCAACTTTCTTTACACTTCTTCTTGAACTCCCATTCGCCACCACCTTTAATAGAACGATGATAATATGCGTGTGGATTATTCCAAAGCCCACTTTTTTCACAAGGCCATAAAGCACTTGGATCAGGGCGTCGTAAGACGACATCCTTCCATCTTTCTAACTTTTCACCATTACCTGCATCGATACATTCATAATCTTCCCATTCATTTGCTAATTGATTCATTGTCGACACCTCACTTGCGTTTAATTATAACATTAAATCAGCATTTTTAGTATTTTAATATTCAAAATGTGCTATACCACAATTAGAAAAATTGTGTTACAATACCATCAATTGAAAGAAGGTAAAAAGTTATGATAAATCATTTATTAGATGACTGCTTTGCCAGTGAACTCAATAGCGAAGTAGTTGAAGTTATAGAAGAAAATGGACGTTATTGGCACGCTTTTAAAGAAACAATATTCTTCAATGAGAGTGGCGGTATGAGCAGTGATGTTGGTGCTATTAATAATTATGAAGTATTGGGATTAAAAGAAGAAGCGGGCAAGTTGTGGCATCTACTCGATGTACAACTTGATGGTAAAGTTCATTTATCAGTTAATTTACATGAGCGTTTTAGAAAGTGTCAAATTCATACAACGCAACACTTAATTTCCGCGCTTTTACATAATGTATATAATGTAGAAACATTATCACATCATGTAGGGGAAGAAGAGAATGACATAGAATTTAGTTTTGATACCTTTAGTGAAAAACAAAGTTCAGAACTACAAATATTATGTAATGGTTTAATTCGTGATGATTTAAAAGTAAATATTCTTTATCCAACAGCTAGTGAAGCACAAAAACGTAATCCTAAAGCATTATTAAAACATGATCAATTAAGAGTCGTAAGTATTGCCAATTTAGATTATAATCTTTGTGGATGTATGCATGTACCATCTTTACGTTATATTCAACTAATTAAAATATTAGGTTATGAGAAAACAAAAAAAGGTTATAAAATTAAATATATTTGTGGAGATCAATTATTAGATTGTATCACTCGTCGTTATGGAGTTTTAGATGAAGCAAGTAAATCACTAGCATTATCACATTTGTATATTAATACTGGGATCAATAAATTAGTGAATGAAGTTAAAAGTTTAAATGGTGATTTAGTTGTTTGGAAACAAAAGTATTATGAATTAGAGGGACATGTAATCGGAAATATGGATGAAAATGTTATTGTGAAAGAGTATCATGATATTGATGTGAAATCACTAGCAGCCCTAGCTCATTATATCGTCAGCAATTACAATAAAGTCGTGGTGTTGATTGCGAAAGTATATGATGCTTGTCATATTGTAATCGCGAGCAGTGAAGGAATTGATTTTGATTGTGAAAGTGTTTTTAAAGATATTGCCCATAAGTTTAAACTAAAAGGAAGCGGTAATAAGCGCTTAGCACAAGGTGGTGGAATGTACCATCAAGAGATATTTCAATATATAAATTCTGTCACAAAGGATTAATTAAAAATAAAAGTGTGGTATACTAAGTAAGGTATTTACAGGAGGGATTTATGAAACATAATCTAAAGAAAATTACAATCAGTGCATGTGCCGCTTTATTACTAATTGCAGGTTGTGGAAAGAAAGAAGAACCAAAGAAAGAAACAATAAAAATTGTTAGCAATGATGTATATGAAACACCTATAAAACCTACTTTAGAAGGTAAAAAGGCTTATAATAAACTATCTAAAGCATTAGATGGTGATAATTCAGCGAAAATTGCTGAGAATGTGGCAATTAATTTTGCTTATGATTTCTTTACTTTATCAAATAAGAAAGATGAAAATCAGATTGGTGGTTTAACTTTTATTCCTGAAGTAAGTCGCGCTGAGTTCACTAATTATGCACTATCTTATTATTATGGAAATTATAAGAGTATTGTAAATAAGTATGGAAAAGAAGCTTTGCCTTATATGACATCATGTGTGGTTAAGAAGAGTGAAGAGGCATCGCTTATGTACCAAGATTTAACTTATGATGGATTTATGGTTACTTTAAATTGTAAGTATAAAGAGAGTGATTTATCTCAAGAAAAGCTTAAAACAAAAATGGTAGTTCAAGTTATTTATGATAATACGGATGCTGTTTATCGAGTAATTGCAGTACAATAAATGTTGACTTGTTCAGCATTTTTTATTCGGGAGGATTATTATGGCAATTGAATTATTATTAGAAGGAAAAATAGTTGAAGATGAAAAAGAGAGTTTTCTAGAGTATTTAAGGCATCTTGCTAAGCATAAATATTGTAAGGTAAATGAATTTGAAGACATCTTACAACTTGTTGTATGCCCAGAAGGTTATATTAATTGTACCTTTGAAGATGAATATGTAACTTTAACTGCTCAAAGTGAAGTTGCAGGTCCTGGCTTTCATGCTTTTGTCGCAAAACTGTATGATGAAATTGTTGAAGAATGTAAGATTGAGTTTTCACTTGCAGATACAACTAATTATTATTTTGATCGTAATTTTAAGAAACTTAATGAGCAGTTCTTTTATCGTTGGATTGAAGGAATTGCTTCGTTAATTGAAGAGAAAAAGAATCAACAATGGTGTATATCTTGGCCACTTGATGCTTATCGACCACTCAGGAAACAAAATTATATTATTAGCGCAATGGGTTATTTTTCATTTGAAGATTTAAAAAAAGATCCAAAAGAAATAGCCCCAAATTTCTTTATTTGGAATCATCTTGAAAAAGATGCATCTTACTATCGAAATTGTGCGATTAACTTACTTTGGAAAGAATGTTATTTTGAATATTCAAAGATGAATGAAGCAAGTGATAATGTTGCTCATCAAATTATTGACTTATTAGAATTAGCCTATAAGATGGATCCTAAATTACCTTTACCTGTTGATATATATAATTTGTTATGTGATAGTGTCGATTGTGAGAAATTACTTCAAGATGCTGAAAATGAAGTGATAAAAGATATTGGTTATCGCCGCCATGATGTGATTTATAACTTTGGTAATTGGCGTATTCAAGCCCCAGGAACTTGTGATGTAGATGTAGATGAAACAACCGGTTCACTTGTTTTAATTGCCCCGTACAAGAGCGATGATGCGAATTGGACTTGGATTATGCGTGCTAGTGCTTATGCATTCAATCAAACAATCACCGATTTTATTGATTTGTTTGAAGAAAAAGATACAAAGGTTTTAGATACCTTTGAATATCAAAATAGTGATGTAAAGATAAAGGGAAATGTATCAAAGTATGATGGTTATTATGCAATTGAAGCACAATGTAATCATGATAGTGAGACAATTCTAATATCAATTAGTATATGTGATTTAAGTTTAAAAGATATGGCGATTCAAATGATTCAAGATATTTACTTTGAAGAACTAAAATAAAAAAGCTGTAAGTAGTCCTAATTCAGGAGTACCTGCAGCTTTTGTTTTATGAACCACTAGGCGGAAGCGGTGTTGTTGGATCAACTGGTTTAGCAGGATCTACAGGAACAGTTGGATCAACGGGTTTACTTGGATCAATAGGTTTACTTGGATCAACCGGAAGCGTAGGATCAATCGGCTTTTCTGGAGTCGTTGGTACTTCTTCTGGTGGTTTTGTTTCTTCAACCGGTTCTTCTTCAACTTTTCCTTGATATTTCGATGTATCATCACCATACCAAACCATATGGGATTTACCAGGGACAAGTAATTGTTCCTTTTTTAAGTTATTTAAATCGAATGAGAATTCTTTTAATTTCATTGATGTTTGCATTTGAGAATATTTATCTAATACATTTTGAATATCATATCGGCTTAATAAATAAACAGATAAAGGTAAATCAAATCCCATTGAAGCGGTACCTAACATTGCATCACCACCATTATCTAAGGAAGTCGATGAAACACTCCATGGTTTAAGGTGATCTAATTGATACGAAATAAAGTTAGTAACTTGAGTTAATGGCATATTTGTTAGGACATATTTCTGGGCAACACTGGTTACGGCATCAATTTTAGTAATACCATTTTTTGATATCAACTGATTTACGATTCCCTTAATAATTGCTTGTTGAGCATGGGTACGATCTCTATCTGTATAAGAATGACGATGACGAGCAAGGGCAAGTGCCTGTTTTCCATCTAATTTCTGGGTACCTGCTTTTAAACATATTAGATTATCATTTTCAAAACTGCGATTTTCATCTTGTTCACAAAAATCAATTGGAACATCAACCTCAATCTTGCCTAATGTGTTAATAACCTCAATGACGGATGTGAAACTTAATTTTAAGTAATAATCAATATCAATTCCTAAGACGTTCTCAAACGCCTTTACGGTATTCTCTGGTCCATCATTACCAGTGTGGGTTAACTTATCTACACTATTACCTAATGCTGGATTTGGTACATAAGCATCACGAGGAATTGAAACTAACTCAATATGATTGGTACGTGGATTCACAAGCAATAACATATTAACATCACTACGTGTATTTTGATCAGGACTACCGACATCATCAATACCAGTTAAGTAAATAGAAAAGTTATCATAACGAATATCTTTTTTGCTATTTGATATTTCGTTGGTTTTTTCTCTTTGCCATGTTTTAAGAATTGAAGTGTTACTCATAACTTCAGGTAACTCTTTCGTTATTAATTTATAAAAATTGTTAGTAATAATTAAGCCATCTATTTCTTTATCCATTAATTGATTCATTAATGAACTATAATCTTTCGATTCAATATAGGAAACCTTTTTAATTGTTGATTCTTTTTCAAATTGTTTCTTCGCAAAGTCACTATTAATTTTATCATTGCCAACTTGAATACCAATTTTTGTTTTATTTAAGTCGCTTACTTTATGTATTCCGCTATCATTTCTAACGACCATCGAAATATTTACTTTACTCTTACTTTCAGGGGTTGTAACTTCCCATAACTTTCCGTGAAAGCGAACGATATAGAAACTAGCGAAAGCCAAGGTACAACATAATAAAACAACGATTATGCGATGAATCCAGTGTGCCCACTTCGGCATTCTTAGAAAGATACACAAGATAAGGATTAATATAATTAAAACAATTGCGGCAAAGATATAATAAATATAACTTGGCATAATTCCAAAATCAATCGTTGTATAAATTAAGATCCCACCACATAATACTAGGATGAAAGCAAATATATAATCTAAATATTTTAAATCACTTTTTTTATTTAAAGTGTGAAATTTCATATCTTAATCACCTCGTGTTTATCATTATACATGATTCTTATTAAAAGAAATACTACTTTACGAAAAAAAGTAGGCTTTCACCTACTTGTATGAATTAATGAGGACTAATGGCATCTTCTACAAACTTCATATTTGAATCATCATCACCAGGAATGGCAATCGTATGTAGTTTTTGTAAATCAAAATTAAACTTGTTCATTTGTAAGCGATGGGTTGCTCCATCATAAGCTTCTTGTACTTCTCTTATTTCGTCTTTAGAAAACAGATAAGTATCAACTGGAAACTCAGGAATACTAGCAGTAATACGTGTATCAAAGCAACCAGAATAAAGGGTCATCGAGGATAAGGTCCAAGGTTTAAGACTTTCAAGTTCACTAGCAGCAAAACTTGAAATCTGATCATTATTCATATTCGTCATTACAATATCTGGAAGAGCTGCAAATAATTGATCAATAACTGAAATACCTTTTGTTGATAAAACTTTCTTCATAATGCCTTTCATTACTAACTGTTGAGCTTTATTTCTTGAAATATCTTGATCAACATAACTGTGACGATGACGAGCTAAGGCAAGTGCTTGTCTACCATTTAATTCTTGAACACCTTTTTTCAAACGGATTAAGTCACCTTCGGCGAAACTACGATTCTCATCTTGTTCTTCAAAATCAAGGGGAACATCAACTGTGATACCACCTAGAATATCAACAATCTTAATGATTGAGGTAAAGGATATTTTCGCATAGTAATCAATTTTAATTCCTAAGAAAGATTGCATACTATCGACCGTTGCATCAATTCCATAACGGCCAGTATGGGATAACTTATCATTTTGATTATTAGCCCCAGCATTTGGTACATAGGCATCACGAGGGAAAGAAGTCATTGAGATACGATTGGCGATTGGATCAATAATTAGAAGCATATTAACATCGCTACCTAAGTTTTGACGAGGATCACCGGGGTCGTCTAATCCTGAGACATAAACAGTGAACACTTCTTTTGTTAAATCTTTATCGGAACCTTGTAAGGTGTTTTTACGCTCTCTTGTATAAGTGGTAACATTACGATACTTAGGAAATCCACTTACATGTTCAAGGATCGATGAAATCTGTGAATCCGATATGATTAAAGCATCTATTTCATGATTGATAAGTGAATTTGCTAGGGTTGTATAATCTTCTTGACCAACAAACTTAACACTGCTTGATTCATCTTTTAATTTATTCTTTGCGAAATCAGCATTCCCTTTATCTAAACCATTTTGGTAACCAACTTTTTTACCTTTTAAATCTTTAACACTTTTAATTTTGCTTGTTTCATCGACAATAACACTAATCTTAGAATGAGTGGAATCTAAGCCTGAAATATTCGCAAAACCACTTTTTGCGGTTGAAACATAAAAAGTACCAATCCCTAATACAACTACTAGTAAAAGGGTTGTAACTCTTCGAAAAATAACAATTGCTGATTTTGGATGTTTCACAAAGATTAATGTAATTAGGATCGCAATGATAATAAATAACAATGCACCTCCTAAAAGTACCCATATTTTAGGAATCAAATTAAAATTGTATAACATATAGATAAAGGCAATTGCGATAATAACTAATATTAAGGACAATAGAATATCAAATTCTAATCCTTTCGATTGGTTTCTTGCTTTTTTTTGTTTTTTCATTAACATATAGTCACCTCAACTTTTTTATTATAATACATAAACATAAAAAATGCGATGACAAGATTGTCAGAATCATATCTTTATTAGTAAAAAACGTTTATCCTTACAATAAATTTATCCTAACTTTTCGATAAATTCCTATCAAAATATAGTATAATGATACTGAGGTGATTTTGTGTCATATTTGGATCAATTAAATAAAAATCAAATGGAAGCAGTAACACAAACTCAAAGCCATGTGAGAATAATCGCAGGTGCTGGAAGTGGAAAGACACGTGTAATCACAACTCGTATAGCATATCTAGTGAATGAAATGCATGTATACCCAAATAAGATATTGGCAATTACCTTTACCAATAAGGCTGCTAATGAGATGAAAGAGCGAGTAAAAAGTCTTTTAGGAGATGACAGTGCTCGTATTCAAATATCTACCATTCACTCATTTTGTGTTCGTTTATTACGTGAAGATATTCATGAACTAGGTTATCCTCATAATTTTACAATTCTTGATAGTGATGATCAAAAGAGTATATTACGTGATGCTTATAAAGAGCTTGAAGTTGATATAAAAGAAATAAGTTATCATAACAGTTTAAGTTATATCTCAAACAATAAAACCCAGTTAATTGATCCTGAAAAAGCAAAAGGTTATGCAGGTGATTTTAATGGAGAACAATTAAAAGCAGATATATATGAATACTATGAACGTCGCTTACATCAAATGATGGCACTTGATTTTGATGATCTTTTAATTAATACTTATAAAATATTGAAAGGGAATCAATCAATTAGAGATAAATGGCAACGTCGTTTTACTTATTTACACGTCGATGAATTTCAAGATGTTGATAAGTTACAATATAGTATTATTAAAAACTTAGTTGGGGTTCATAGTTATCTATGTGTTGTTGGTGATCCAGATCAAACAATATATACATGGCGAGGAGCCCAAGTTGATATTATTATGAACTTTGAAAAAGATTTTAAAGATGTGAAAACAATCATATTAAATGAAAACTATCGTTCAACACCATCGATCTTAAAAGGTGCAAACTCATTAATCAAGAATAATAAGAATCGTGTTGATAAAGATTTATTCACAACCAATGAAGATAGTGGAAAGATTATTCATTTCTCGGCGATGGATGAAACAAATGAACCATTGTGGATATCAGCACGGATTCGTGCACTTCATGCAGCAGGTGATAAATATCGTGAAATCGCAATATTATATCGAAGTAATTATTTATCACGAGCACTTGAGAAAGCAATGTTAGAAGCAAATATTCCTTATAAAATATATGGTGGAATTCGTTTCTATGATCGTGCAGAAATTAAAGATTCACTATCTTATTTACGTTTATTATTAGTAGATAATCCAGCGAGTGATTTAGCGATTAAACGAATTATTAATATGCCGAAGCGAGGCATTGGCGCTAAAACATTGGGAAGTATTGAAATGATTTCCCAAACTGAAAACATACAAATGTATGAAGTATTAAAAGAGCACCAATTTTCAAAAGGAAAAGCACAAAATGCAATCAATGAATTTGTTGCGGTAATTGAACGTGCCCGCTCATTGCTGAAAGAAGTAAGTATTGCTCACTTATTGGAACAAGTACTATATGAAAGTGGTTATATGAAAGCACTTCAAGAAGACCATGAAGAAACAAGAATTGAAAATATTAAAGAATTAATTCATGATATTGTTATCTTTGAAGATAATAATCCTGAAGGTACATTAGATGACTATCTCCAAATGATTTCTTTGTATACCGATAAAGAAATGATAGAAGAAGGAGATTACATTCAATTGATGACTATCCACGCGGCAAAAGGATTAGAGTTTGATAATGTTTTTGTTTATAGTTTAAGTGAAGGAATCTTCCCCAATGAAAAATCAATTGGAGAGGGTGGCGCAGCTGCCTTAGAAGAAGAAAGACGTTTAGCTTACGTAGCTTTCACAAGAGCACGAAAGCGTCTTTATTTATCTGATTCACAAGGCTATAGTTTTATTTTAAATAATGTGCGAAAAACAAGTCGTTTTATTATGGAAATTGATCCACAGTATTTAGAAGATGTAGGTTTAGCAATGAAACCAAATCGATTCAGTTTTGGTTATCAACCATTACCACCGATGAGTAATGAATTTGATATGATACAACATCGTCCAGGTGATGAAAATGTGGGTGCAATTGAAAAAACACCACCAAAGAAAAAGATGGGACCGATTCATAAAGGTGATTTATTAACCCACAGTGTCTTTGGTGATGGTGTCGTAATATCAATTCGTGATGGTTTAGCACAAATCGCCTTTGATAAACGTTTTGGGATTCGTAACATTCAAGCAGATCACGCTTCTTTAACAAAAAAATAGGAGGTAATGTATGCAAGCTGAAATACGCATTCATGAATTAAGAACCATATTAGAAAAACTTTCTTATGAATATTATGTATTAGATGATCCAAGTGCAAGCGATCAAGAATACGATCGTTATCTACATGAACTTACTCTTTTAGAGGAAGCAAATCCGCAGTTTTTTGATGCGAACTCACCAACGCAGCGAGTTGGGGGTTTCGTGAGTGAAGGATTTAATAAGTATACTCATAAGAAAATGATGCTATCACTTGGTAATGCCTTTAATTATGAAGATATTCAAGCCTTTGATGCCCGCATTCGTGAACAATTCAGCGATGTGAGTTATGTCGTAGAATTAAAACTAGATGGTTTAGCTATGTCAATTCTTTATGAAGACGGTCGCTTTATCCGTGCAGTAACACGCGGAGATGGGTTGATTGGTGAAGATGTCACAAATAATGTAAAGACAATTAAAAGTATTCCAATGAAAATAGCGTTACAAGGTGAAGTTGAATTTCGTGGTGAAGTTTATATGCCAAAAGCATCATTCGATGCATTAAATAATGAAAAAGCAGAAAAGGGTGAAGACTTATTTGCGAATCCACGTAATGCAGCGGCTGGTAGTATTCGCCAACTAGATAGTTCGATTGCCGCAGCACGTAAACTCGAAGCCTTCTGGTATTATTTTATCGATGCTCAGGACTTTGGAATCAAAAAGCATTCAGAAGCAATGGATAAAATGGATGAGTTACATATTCGTACTAATCCAATGCGTTTGATTTGTCATAATGTAAATGAAATATGGGACTTTATTCAAAGTATTACCTTAAAACGTCATGAATTACCATATGAAATAGATGGAATGGTAATTAAAGTAGATCGTTTAAATGATCAACAACAATTAGGTGCAACCGCTAAAACCCCTAAATGGGCGATCGCTTATAAATTCCCTGCGGAAGAAGTAGAAACACGCTTATTAGATATTGTGTTGAGTGTTGGAAGAACTGGTAAGATTACACCTAATGCAGTATTAGAACCAGTTCGTATTGCTGGTACAAGTGTTTGTGCTGCACAGTTGCATAATGAAGATATGATTAAAGATAAAGATATTCGAATCAATGATATAGTTTTAGTAAGAAAAGCTGGAGATATTATTCCAGAGGTAATAAAACCAATCATAGAACGCCGAGATCAAAAACAAGAAGTTTATCATTTTCCTAAACATTGTCCGATTTGTGGAAGTGAACTAGTTCGATATCCAGATGAGGCGGCTCATTACTGTATCAACAATGATTGCCCAGCAAGGGTCGTAGAAAGTATGATTCATTTCGCATCACGCAATGCGATGAATATTGACACGTTAGGTGATAAAAAAGTAGAACAGTTTCATCAAGTTGGACTTTTAAATACCGTTGAAGACATTTATACTTTAAGAGATAAAAAAGAACAATTATTAGGGATGGAAGGTTTTCAAATAAAAAGCATTGAAAAATTATTTGAAGCGATTGAAATCAGTAAAAAGAATTCTTTAGAAAAACTCGTTTATGGTTTAGGAATTCGTCAAGTTGGTGAAAAGGCGGCTAAAATATTAGTTAAGAAATATCATACAATTGATGCAATCATGAATGCAAGTTGTGAAGAACTTACTAAAATAAGAGATATTGGTGATATAACGGCACAATCAATTGTTGATTATTTTAAAGAGCCAGCTAATTTAGAATTGATTGAACATTTAAAACAATATGGATTACGAATGGATGGCGATGAAATCAAAGTCAAAGAAAGTATCTTTTCAAATAAAACAGTTGTTTTAACTGGTTCACTTAGTATTATGACCCGCAAAGAGGCACAAACATTATTAGAAACTTTGGGGGCGAGTGTTGCCGGTAGTGTATCAAAGCAAACAGATTTAGTAATTTATGGAGAAAATGCTGGTAGTAAATTAGCGAAAGCAAAGGAACTAGGCGTTGAAGTAATGGAAGAAGAAGCATTTATGCAGGAGGTAAATCGTTAATGAAGAGTAAAATATTGATTGGTTTGATCTGTGCTTTAATGCTAGCAGGTTGTGGTAGCAGGAATGATTCTGATGAGAAAAAAGAAACAGAAGCTTTAGTGAGTGGAGATTACAATGCGGAACTTCCCATCACTTCATCAGATTCAAGAAATATCCATTCTTCAAAAAGAGCAGGATCGATGTTTGATTCATTTGAAATTGGTCGAGGCCTTTATGAACGGAGCAAAGATCATTTTTCAAGTGATAATTATATTCAAAGTGAAGGTTCTGTTTTAGATTTAAAGAAAGTTCAAAAATTAATTGGTCGTCAAAAAGTTAAAACGAATAAAGACGATACTTCCGCTACCAATGATATCGGGTTGAATCCAAAACTTGGAACGATGTTTGATAATGGAAAAGGTGAAATGATTGAATCACCAATCATTGTTGATGATATATATGAAATTGATTTTAAGAAAACAAAAGATGAATTATCGGCTATTTCAATTGCGATTGTCTTACAGCCAGAACAGAAACAAGAAGCTAAAACGGAAGCTGGTGTCGTTTATGAAAAGGTAACGAGAATTGAAGATGCTACCCTAAAATTATATGGACAAGAAGCAGCACGTAAGGTGGTTAGTTATTTAAGAAGTCAACCACAAGTAGGTGATGGAATGCCTATCTACATAGCTTTATTTGATGTGTCATCACCGGATACAACACTACCTGGTTCCTTTATTTCTGATGCTTATTTTGGGGCACATTCTCGTAGTTCTAAATTTAATGATATAGATGAAGAGTGGGTTTTATTTCCAAGTGATCGAGGAGATAGCATTGATAATGTAACTGCAACCCATTTTGACACAATGCGTAAATCGTTATATATGTTTCTACCAGAGGATGTTTCTTTGATAGGTAAGGGTTTATATATTGACAAGAAAATTGATACATTATATATTAATGTTTCGATACAGGCGAAAACCTATACGGAATGTCAGGCATTAATTCAATATACGGGATCATTGATTGATAATTTTAGTGATCAAGGTATGGAAGTAAGAATTAATTTCTTAAATAGTAATGAAACGATTGCGGTCATGACAAGAAATAAGAATAGTAGTAAGATTAACTTAACAATGTTAATTTAACAGGAGGAACTATGGAACAATTCGATAAAGAGTATTTTAAAAAACTAGCAAATCAAATTATGTTTGATTTGAGTGATCAAGAGATTCATGAATTACAGGATGAATTTAAGGTATTATTATCACAAATGGATTATCTTGATAAGATTAATACGGATGGGGTAGAAGAAATGGTTTATCCTTTTGAAGATGAAACGAGTTTTATTCGTGAAGATGAAGTTGATCAAGTATTAAGTGTTAATGATGCTTTAAGTAACGTAATGAGTGTTAAAGAAGGATATGTTCATGTTCCTAAGGTGGTGAAGTAATGAGGATTGCAGATTGGAAAGCACTTGATTTAAAAGATCGTATCGCATTAATTGAGGCAAATACAAAAATAGCGAAAGATAAATTAAATGCAGTTGTTAGTACGTATGATATGTCAAAAGAATTGGAACGATTACAATCAATTGATTCAAATGCACCTTTATATGGGATCCCCGTTGTGTTAAAGGATAATATCTCAACAAAAGGAATGAGAACAACCGCTTCAAGTCGAATTTTAGATAACTATGTACCAGTTTATGATGCTTGTGTTGTGGAAAAACTAAAAAAAGCAGGAGCTATCTTTAGTGTGAAGGCAAGCATGGATGAACTAGGCATGGGTGGTACTAATTTAAATGCCTATACTGGGAAGGTAAATAATCCATGGGATTTGGATCGTATATCTGGTGGAAGTAGTGGAGGAAGTGCCGTTATGGTTGCAAGTGATTGTGCACCAGTTGCATTAGGAACCGATACTGGTGATTCAATTCGTAAGCCGGCTGCTTATAATGGAGTCGTTGGTTTAAAACCTACCTATGGAAGAATATCACGTTATGGTGTTATTCCTTATGCTTCATCATTAGATCATGTTGGTTTAATGAGTAATAATGTACTAGATAGTGCTAAGACACTAGAGGTGCTAGCTGGAAGAGATGATCGTGATCTTACTAGTTCATTTAAACCAGTTCCAGTTTATAGTGAACATATTAATAAGGATATAAAAGGTAAACGAATTGCGATTATTGATAATGTTCAAAATGCAATTGATGATAAAGATATTAAGGAACAATTTAATGAGTTAATCGAAAAGTTAAAGAAACGCGGAGCTATTGTTGAACATATATCTTTTCCTGAAGATTTAATGAACGCTTTATTATCTACCTATTTTATCATTGCGAATTCAGAAGCAACTGCAAATCATTCTAATTTAGATGGAATTCGTTTTGGTATGAGAGAAGCTGGCGAAAGTGTTGAAGAAGTGATGATAGCAACACGTACCAAAGGCTTTTCAAGTGCTGTACGTAAACGTTTTGTGATTGGTAGTTATTCTTTATTTGTTGAGAATCAAGATAAATTATTTCGCAAAGCTCAAAAAGTTCGCCGTTTAGTTGTGGAAGAACTAAAAAAAGTATTAGATCAATACGATGTTACAATTGCAAGTGCCGCTGGAAGTATTGCACCTCATCAAGATGATAATTTTGATGATAAACTATCAAGTGCTTATTTAGTTGCAGAGAATCACATGTTGTTAGGTAATTTTTCAGGTTATCCAAGTATTACGATTCCAAGTGGATTTGTGGAAGGAATGCCAATCGGTATTAATCTAAATGCGAAGCCATGGGATGAACAAACCTTATTTGATATCGCAACGTGTATTGAGGAAGAAACTGGTTTAGCGGGTTTAGTAAAGAAGGTGGACGCATGAATTTTGAGACAGTCATTGGAATAGAAATCCACTGTGAATTAAAAACAAAAACAAAGATGTTTTCATCGGCACCAGTAAGTTTTGGTGAAGTTGGGAATACTTGTGTAAATGAAATTGATTTAGGACATCCTGGTACTTTACCAAGTGTTAACAAGAAAGCAATTGAATTAGCAATACGTGCAGCGACTGCGATGCACTGCGATATTGATCCACTTGTGCGCTTTGATCGTAAGAATTATTATTATTCAGATTTACCAAAAGGCTTTCAAATTACGCAACAATTTCATCCTTTAGGAAGTAATGGCTATGTCATGATTAAGGATGGAGAGGAAGATAAAAAAATACGTATTAACCGTATTCATATGGAAGAAGATACAGCTAAACAGTTTCATAGTAATGCGGGAACGCTAATTGATTTTAACCGTGCTGGAACACCACTAGTTGAGATTGTCAGTGAAGCTGATATGCGTAGTGGAGCTGAAGCAGCTGCTTACGTAGAAAAGTTAAGAACCCTTTTATATTACTTAAATGTAAGTGATGTAAAGATGGAAGAAGGAAGTATGCGCTGTGATGTGAATATTTCAATTCGTCCTTATGGATATCCTGAATATGGTGTAAAAACGGAAATTAAAAACTTGAATTCAATTAGTAATGTGCAAAAAGCAATTGAATGTGAAGTAGAGCGACAAACAAATCTTATCTTATCAGGAGGAGTTGTAATTCAAGCAACTCGCCGCTTTGATGAAGCAACTCGTAATACAATCGAAATGCGTAAAAAAGAGGGAGATGTTGACTATAAATTTTTCCCTGAACCAAATATTCCACCAATTCGTTTAAGTGATGATTGGATTAAAAACATTCAAGCTAATTTAGGAGAATTACCGGATGAGCGATATGAGCGTTATACAAAGGAATATGGACTATCAAATAATGATGGAGAAGTTTTAGTCGCAAGTAAAGAACTCAGTGATTTCTATGATGAAGTAGTAAAAAACTGTGTTGAGTATAAACTTGTTGCAAACTGGATTATTACAGAATTAAATGCTTTCTTAAATAAGAATCATATTTTAGTGAAAGATAATCCTTGTAATCCAAACTATCTTTCGGAAATGATTCGAATGATAAAAGCACAAGAAATATCAGGTAAACAGGCTAAAATTGTTTTTGAAGAAATAATGATGGGTAAAGATCCTAAGCAGGTAGTAGAAGAAAAAGGCATGAAGCAAATGAGTGATGCAAGTGCTATTTTAGATATTATTACGAAAGTCTTAGATGATAATCCTCAATCAATCCTTGATTTTAAAAATGGTAAAGATCGTGCGGTTGGTTTCTTAGTTGGACAAGTAATGAAAGCTAGTAAAGGACAAGCAAATCCGGCTATGAGTAATAAACTTGTGCAAGAAGAGTTAAAGAAAAGATAGTAAAATCATCTATTTTCTAGTACAATATGATAATAAGATAAACAATTAATCGATTATCTTATCGAAACAAGGAGGGAATGCATGTGAGTAAAGCAAATTCTCAAAGCACAAAGCAAAATAATAATCCTTCAAATAAGAGGAAAAAGAAACATAATTATATTCTATGGACGGGATTTGTTGTGGTAATGATTCCAGTATGTATTCTTTTATATATTATTTTTGGAACCATGGGAAATACTGATGAACCTGTTAATGGAGATCGTTTTGAGAACGATTTGAATCCAGCAATAAGTGAAAAGAAACTTAAGGAATTAAAAGGTAGTTTAGTTTTTGATGGTGTTGAAGGGGTTAATGTAAACCTTAAAACAGCAACATTAAGAATTAATATTAATACGAATGATGATTTAAATGGGGATCAGATTACAGCAATTATGAATCAAGCATATGATAAAGTAATTGCGGTATTACCAATTGAAACTTATTTTACAAATAAAAAGAATTGTCAAATGTATGATGTTGAAGTCAATGTCTATAATCTAATCCCAGATGATAAGACAACGATTGCACCTATTTATGTAGTGAAATCTAAGTCAGCAGCTGCAAGTGAGGCTACCATTGATGTGAAGACAACACCGCTTGATGAAAAATTAGCGAATACATTAATGACGCCACCAGAAGTACCGGCAACAAAATAATAAAGGGCTTTGCCCTTTTTTTTAGGAGGTTTCGATGCAGAAGAATGATGTGATAAGCGCACGATGTGAAAGTTATACCTATGATGGCAGTGGAGTAGTGAAAGTTGATGGCTTTCCCTTATTTGTAAGTGGCTTAATTGTAGGAGAAGAAGCGCAAATTCAAGTATTAAAGTTAAAGAAAACATATGGTTATGGAAAAGTAATTAAATTAGTAACTCCTAGTGTGAATCGTGTTCAACCAAAATGTCCTTTATTTGATAAATGTGGAGGTTGTCATATCCAACATATGTCACAAAGTGAACAACGTCATTTTAAAGGTCAACAGGTACAGCAATTGATGAAACGGGTTGCGAAGAATGATTTAATTGTACCTGAAGTGATTGATATGGAAGATCCTTATTATTATCGAAACAAGGCCCAAATACCAGTGGGTAGGGTAGATGATAAAGTAGTTATGGGTTTCTATCGTACCAATAGCAATGTTATCATTGATCATGAAACATGTTTCATTCAAAGTAAAGCAATCAATGAAATCGCTCTGGATTGTAAAGCGTTAATTGAAAAATATAAATTAGCTGATGAACTTCGTCATGTTTTAATTAAACATGCTTTCGCAACCAATGAGATAATGGTTGTCTTAATTAGTAAGAAACAAGAATTATCTCAATTAGATGCATTTGTTGCAGAGTTATGTGCTCATAATTCTAATATTTGTAGTGTAATCTTAAACATTAATGATCGTGGAGATAATGTTATTTTAGGGGATAAAGAGTTTGTATTATATGGAAGTGATAGTATTATTGATGAATTAAATGGTTTGCAGTTTCATATTTCATCAAAGTCTTTCTATCAAGTTAATCCACTACAAACGATTAAGTTATATGAAAAGGCGCTTGCTTTTGCCGACTTAAAAGGAACGGAAGAAGTACTCGATTTATATTGTGGAGTAGGGACAATATCTTTATTTATGGCACAATACGCGAAACATGTTACGGGTATTGAAATTGTTGAGAAAGCAATTGATGATGCAAAGTTAAATGCAGCAATTAATCATATTGAAAATGTTGATTTTATATGTGAAGATGCAACTAGTTATGCAAAGCGAATGGTGGATGAGTTAAAGGTTGTTGATGTGGTGATGATTGATCCCCCTCGTAAAGGTTGTGATGAGTTAACCATCCAAGCGATTGCTGACATGTTGCCTAGCAAGGTGGTTTATATATCATGTGATCCAAGTACACTTGCCCGTGATTTATATCGCTTCCATGAATTAGGCTATACTTCAAAAGCAATTCAGAATTTTGATTTATTTCCACAAAGTTATCATATTGAAAGCGTTGTTCTTCTAACAAAGGAATAACCCATTTGAAATGAAGATTATTTATTTAATTGGAGGATTTATGAGATGAAAGTAAAAAGTAATCGTCTCGATATTTTTAAAAATATCTTATCTGTTATATTTTTGGTAAGTGTTTTTTGTTACTTGCTGTTTAATTGGGGTAACTTTCCAGAGCAAATTCCAGGCCACTATAATGCAGCAGGCGTTATTGATCGATGGGGCAGTAAAGTTGAACTTTTGGCTTTTCCGATTGTAGCGTTTATACTTTATTTGTTGATTACCTTGATTGAACGGTTTCCTCAAATTTGGAATACTGGAGTAAATGTTAACGAAGAAAACAAAGCCCGAGTGTATGCTACGCTAAAAAGTATGATTGTAACGGTAAAACTGATTACGGTAGTACTCTTCTGCTACCTGTTTGTGATGCAATCAACAGCTACATCTCTGCCTTCTTGGTTTTTACCATTATTTCTAATCTTAGAATTTGGTTCAATTGCCTTTTATATCATTAAACTAATTAGAATAAAATGAGAAGTAGATATGTTCTTATCAACTATTTCGATATTGAAAGAGTACTTCAACTCTTAAGAAAGTAATGAATTTATATCATCAAAGCCATATATAACAAAAAAAATCCTGAAGGCAATGTTCTTAAGATTCCTGAAATAAAAGACTAATTTCTATGTATTAATAGAATAAAACGGTAATCTAAAATAAGGTGGGGTATACAAACTACGGGGTATAGAATAACGTAGGGTGAATCGTCCCCCACAAACTGTAAAGAGATAAGAAGTGTTAAGAGTCCAATCGGATTTCTTGCACTTTTTTTCATTAAAGTTTCATATGAATATCATCATTTAGTGAATATAGAACTCTTGATCTAAAACGGTTCCAGTTTGTATAGCCATTACTACTATGTTTCAGTAACTTGATTGATTTATTTCTGTTCTCTATGAGGGCATTATTCATCTTCCTATTAATCGATGGTATCTTTATGAATGAATTAATAATTTCCTGTTTCCATTCGCAGAGTGTATTAGAAAAGTCCTGCAGTTCTTTTGTATTTGATGTCCTACAGAGGAGAATGATATCTTCAAGATCGCTTTTTGCGTT